>JAZOUV010000098.1:0-9445 GCA_045658315.1 Eubacteriales bacterium | reverse complement strand
TCATATTTCGGGCTTAAATGACGGCATAAGCTGAAGCTTGAAAAGGTTAGCCTTATGTTTTTTGTCAATAAGCTCTTTTGTTTTCGGGTCATCGATTTTACCCGTGCGGATATATCTGTCAAGAACATCATAGGTAAAGCCCAAATTTTCTTCGTCTGTTTTTCCGCAAAGACCGTCAATAGGCACTTTGTCAACCAAGACATCGGGCAGCCCAAGTACACGTCCGATTTCTTTTACTTCTGTTACCGTAAGATTGGAAAGGGGCGAAAAATCCCCCGCCGCGTCTCCGTATCTTGTCGAGTAGCCCACCCAATCTTCAGATAGATTGCAGGTGTTTACGACGCGTCCGTTTAATGATTGGCCGACCGCATAAACCGTTGACATTCTTATTCTGGGCGGAAGATTTGTAACAGCCTGCTGAGAAAGAGGGAAATTGTCGGGAAGTGCATTTTTTAACCCCTCTACCGCAGCTTTTATATTAATTTCGTAATGCTTTATACCAAGATGCCTGCAAAGCAGGTATGCCATATCAATATCGTGCTGTTCACCGCAAGGCATGAGAACGCCGATAACTCTGCCCTTCCCCAAAGCCTCAACACAGAGTGCCGCCGCAACGGAGCTGTCTTTGCCTCCCGATATACCTATTACTGCGTTGCAGTCCTTGCCGTTTTCCTCGAAAAATCGTTTTATCCACTCTACGCATTGATTTTTTGTTTTTTTAGCATCAAACATTATATAAACACCGCCTATAATACACGTTGCACTCATTATACCATATTGCATACCCCGAGGTCAACCGTAAAATCATAACCATCGGCTAAGCCGGTTGTTATGATTGATTTTCTTCACGGCATCATTAAGTTTGACTGAAATATACGGTGTTTGTTTACAATATAAATGTTGACACGAAATTTCAAATATGATATACTATTGACCAAACAAAAAATATATAAAAAGGAAGAAAATTTTATGAAGGTTTTTAAGAAGATAGTAATCATGCTTTTAGTATGCTTTCTTACAGTTTTTGTTATTACTGCATGCAAAGAAAAGCCAAACAATAATGGCGACAACCATACCCATACAGCAGGCGAAGAATGGCTTTTCGACAAGGATAGTCACTGGAAGGTCTGTGTTGAAGACGGCGAAAAGGTTGATTCTGCGGCTCACACGCTTGAAAATGAGAAGTGTACGGTGTGCGGTGTTAAGGTGAAAGTAAAAGACAACCTTACCGATGTATACGTTTTGGATAAAAAGGGAAACTGGACGGTTTGCGTACATTATGACGGAGAAAACAAAGTTTCCGAGGAAACTATAGAGTACGAATATTTGGCTGACGGTAACATAAAGTCTATGAAGATAATGACAGATGGTAAGTTGACCTATGAAGCTGAATACGGTGTGGACGACGAGGGATTTAATTACGAGAAAAGTTCTACGCAGTACAACGAGGACGGAACTAAGTATTATACAGAGTTTGACAATAAGGGCGATATGCTGAAGGAGACTATGTATAAAGCAGACGGAACAGTTGAATATGATTATACCCACGTTTACACATACGGCGATAATGCACAAAAGACAAGCGAAAAGATTTATAGCGGAGAGAAGCTTGTAAAGGAGATAAACTATATTGTGTTATTTATCGACACATGGGGCGGCGGCTCGTATAAGCTTGAGGTTATTACCTATAACGACGACGGTACAAAGACTGTAGAATATTTCACCGAAAACGGAGAACCCTACACAGAATAAGATATAAAACGACCTTAATATAACATCACCTCTATATACTGAATATACAGTAAAGATAGAGGTGATGTTTTTTGTATGCAAAAAGGCAGAGAAAACAATCCTCTGCCGGTATATTTTATTTTGCTGACAGTGCCGCACCTATAACAGTGCTGAACTGTGCATTTTCCGGAATAACAAAGTTAACGTCAAACATAGAATTAAGCGTCTGGAAAATCCCTTTACTTTGAGGGACTGATGTCAGATTTCCTGTAAGCACAATGTCTTTTGTTTTGTGGTTTCTTGCTGCGAATACGGCAATCATCCCCGCTACCTCGAATACCATATTGATTATACCAAGTGCCATATCTTCGCGTGTTGCCATATCGCTTATTTTACCGAAGTTTGCCGCAGTCATAATATCGGGCAACCCACCGAAATCCGACTTGTTTGAAATATCTTTTATGCGAAGGTCGATATTATTCAGGTCTCCGTTCTTTGCAAGTTCAACAATATGTTCAATATCGTCCATATTCAGAATCTGTTTACTCAGACCCATAAGAGTACCGCCGCCGACACCTGTGCCGCCCAGATAAGTTATGTTGTTACCCGACTTTGCGTGGACGAGAGCCGTACCCGTTCCGAGACTCACAACTATAGTTTCTTTAAGTCCCGACAAATAAAGACCGCCGCGTCCCACACATTCAAATTCGGGAACGCTTTCGCACTTCAAACCGTAAAGCGGTTTGGTTATAAATGTAGAACCGACACCTGTCATCATAACGCGGCTGATTTCGTTTAATTCAATGGAATTTTCAGAAGTAAATTTACCAAAAGCTCCGTATATGGACGTAACCTGATCGGTCGCTCTGACAAACAAGGGATTTATAAGATTGTGATTTTCGTCAAAGCCGACGATCTTGGTGGTGCTTCCGCCCACATCTATACCTATTACGTATTTTGACATAAAAACCCGCCTCTTTTCGTATTATACCGTAACTATGATAACATTATCCTCCAAAAATTTCAAGAGTCTGTACCAAATAATATAAATATATGCTTTATATTTTTAGAAAAATGTTGAAATTTTAAAAATATCGGTTGCAAATGGAGAGAAAATGTGTTAATATTATGTGTGTAAATAAAATTTACAAAAAAAGAGGTGGTTTGCCGTGGGTGAAAGAAAGATAAAATTCCGAAATGCTATGGGCGGTTACAACAAGGCAGACGTAAACGGTTATATTGAGTCTTTGAATTCAAAAATTTTTGAATCAGAGAACGAGAGCCGTAAGATAATAGCAGAGCTTGAAAAGAAAATAAAAGAGCTTGAAAGCGAAGTCAGTCAAAAAAATGAACAGGAAATAAAAGAAATCAACGAAAAGGTTGAAACAGCCGACAGACTTATAGTAGAGCTGAACGGTCATATTGACAGGCTTAAGCAAGAAAACGGCGAACTCGAAAAGAAAAATACTGAACTTGCTTCAAGGATAGACGAATATGAAAAAAATGCAAGTGAAAACACTGAATTATACGAAAAATCCAACAAGTATGACAAGATAAGCGAACAGATAGGGTCTATGATAGTCAGTGCAAACGCAAGAGCCGAGAGCATTGTAAGTGAAGCTGAGCTTAAAGCAAGAGTTGCGGCAAAGACTATGATAGATATGACTGTTGAAAACTTGAACGGATTGAATGAAAAATATTTAGGTGAAATTATTGCGAAATCTGTACAGCTTACAGAAGCATTCCGCGGTCTTTCTCTTGATGCGGAGAGTTTCCGTACCGATACTAATTCCGCATTGGAAGAGGAAGGTATTAAGCTGAAAGAATCGCTTGAATCTACAAAAAGAGTTATAATGGAGGAGAAAAATGACTAAATCTTACAACACGGCAAATATTGCCGAGTGGGCAGACAAACTTGTATGCGGAGAGGAAATATTACTTTCGGGTGTGGTATACACAGCAAGAGATGCCGCACACAAAAGAATTAAAGCTCTTATAGACGAGGGCAAGGAATTGCCTTTTGAACTTAAAAATGCCACTATTTACTACGCAGGACCTACTCCTGAAAAGCCCGGTATGCCTATCGGCTCATGCGGACCTACAACTTCAACAAGAATGGACGTTTTTGCACCCGAATTTATGGACCTGGGACTTAAATGCATGGTAGGAAAGGGTAACAGAAGTCAGGCTGTTATCGATGCTATTATAAGAAACAAGTGCGTATATCTTTGTGCTATCGGCGGTGCGGGAGCACTTGCGGCAAATTGTGTAAAGAAGCTTGATATCATTGCATTTGAAGACCTCGGCTGTGAGTCCGTAAAGAGACTTGAAATCGAGAACTTCCCCTTATACGTAGGTATTGATTCACAGGGTAGATCGCTTTTCGGAGCTAAATAATATATGAAGCTTGGTGAAAAAATTCGTTCGGCAAGACTGAATGCGGGAATGACGCAGGCAGAGCTTGCCGGCGATTTTATAACTAGAAATATGCTTAGCCAGATAGAAAACGGACTGGCAATGCCTTCCCTTCAAACTGCATTGTATATTGCCGACAAATTAGGTGTAGATGCAGGAATACTTTTTTCGGAGAGGGATAACAAAGAGGCATATTTTCTTACACGAAAGCTGCCGCTTCTGAAATCCAATTTTGAAAACGGCGAATATGACAAGTGTATTGAGTTTTGTTCCGAAGAGGCTGAAAACTGCGATGAAGCTTGTATCATTTTGGCGGAATGTTATATAAAAAAGGCTTATGACAACTTTTACAGGGGCAAATTACGACAGGCCTTGAAGTATGGCGATACCGCTATAAAATATGCATCAAGGTCGGTTTATTCGTCGGACGGGATAAAGCTGAAGAATGAAATGCTCGAGGCGGTTATTTCTTCTATAACACCATATCTAAAGCAGACCAAACTCAAGACGGAAGAAAGAAAGTATCTTATTGACCGTTTTAACAACACTTCATCGAAGCGAGCGATTATTCACGAATTGAATAAAGCGAAGAGTTATTCCGAAGAGGGAAAGTATACCGAGGCTGTTGACGTGCTTAAGAGTTTACTTAAAGAAAAAGAGCTTGGCGTTCCTTTTGAATATGCCGTATGCAACGAATATGAAATATGTTGCAGAGAACTTCGTGATTATGAAAATGCTTATAAATTTTCGAACTTAGCAAAAAAACTGTTGGAAGAAATGCAGCAGTGATTGATAATTTATTTTTTAGAAAGAGGAAAATTATGAAAAAAATACTTTTGTTTTTTATGTGTTTGGCAATGGTTTTATCCCTTGCTTCTTGCGGGGTATCTGACTTAGGAGACCTTATAGAGTCCCCCGAACAGAAAAAAGCTAATTTTGAAGATTTCAGAAAATCTCTTAATCAGCAAAATGCGATAGCCCTTGATGCTGAGCTTCTTGTTCAGGAGGGAGCTTCAAATATGCTTATTGCCGACGTTAAGAATAATACGACTTTTGAGCTTTCAAAGATCAAAATTGCTTTTGCGGCTTGGGATAGCATGGGTCATCCCGTTACTCTTGATTACGAAGACGGAAATGCGTATTACGTTGTGGAAACGGATATGGAAGGTTTGGTTATCGCCGGTTCTCAGAGATGGTATGCCGATATGGGACTTGAGGTAAGATCGAGTGCTTTGACCATAAATTACGTTGAAGCGATAGTTATGTCCTACGAGGCAAACGGTACTCTTTGGGAGAATCCCTTGTATGAGCAATGGGGCAAGTATTTTAACGGCGAGGATTTGGAAGACTATATGAAGCTTCCTGCTCCTACGGTTGATGAGCTTAAGCTCGAATATGACGATCTTAAGACACAAATTGTAAAACAGAACGCAGTTGCAATGGAGTCAGGCCTGTATCCTCAAGAAGACGGCAGAATTATGCTTATAACGGATATTAAGAATAACACTGCTTTTACACTGTCTGAAATTACGGTTGCTTACGCAGGCTTTACGGCAGACGGAACACCTGTTAAGCTAAAGGGTATGACCGATACTGACAGCTACTATGTTCAGGAGATATCTTTGACCGATCTTTCCGTTGAAGCCGGTGCATATTGGGTAGGCGACCTTGGTTATTCTCTTTCGCAGGAATGTGCATCAATAGAACGTGTTGAAGCGTTGGTTATATCCTGCAAGATTAACGGCGAAGCGTGGACTAATCCTCTTTACGGACGTTGGAAGAACACCTTCCTCGGCGAAAATATGGAAGAGTGGATGACCGATATTTCTGCCGCAGGAGAAGAGACAGAAGCCGTAGCTTAAAGTTAATGTAAAATTATCGAGAGTGCACTTGGGTATATCCCTTGTGCACTCTTATTTATATAATATTGTCGAGTCTGAGTTCTTGAACGTCTTTTATATATTCAAGAATATTCAGCATAGATTTTTTTGCAGATAGGTATGTGCCTGCGTCTTCTGCATCTACGCCCGCTTTTGCGGCAGATATTTCTCTTGAAAAATTATATACGAAATCAAACTTTATGACTGCGGAATAGAGTTCTTTGTGCTTGTTCCAATGCTTTTCGATTTTCTCTATAGCCTTAATCGTATTTTTG
Source organism: Eubacteriales bacterium (assembly GCA_045658315.1). Classification (GTDB taxonomy): domain Bacteria; phylum Bacillota; class Clostridia; order Oscillospirales; family CAG-272; genus RGIG1995. The sequence continues at coordinate 3,144 of JAZOUV010000098.1, read as the reverse complement.
TCAGGCTCGTCAGGCAGGTCTTTTGTTTGTTCTATCAGTCCTTTTAGCGAATTATCGACGCTTACACCTGACCAAATCACAAAAACTATTGCCGCGATAAGCAGTATAACAGGAATAATAATTGTTTTCATTTTGTCTCTCCGTTTTTTATAAGATTGATGTTCCCCGCATCGTCAACAGAAAAAAGGAAGACTTCATTAAGGCGGGTCTTGCGTTTTTTTAGCTGATTAAACAGCCATTTTCTGTTGTGTCCTATGATTTGAAGATTGAAGTCGCTTATCTGGCCGTCGGCAATAACGGTATGAACAATACCTTTTTCGTCTTTGCTTATGTTGAGATCGGAAAGAGTTACCGTTTGGGCGTGTATTTTGGGTATAACGGAAATCTGCCCGTTTTCTTCGAGTATGGCATATTGAACGTCGGATATGTCGGATATATCCTTTAATCTAAGTTGAGACATAAGCTCGTCAAGGCTGAGCCTGTCTTTTGCCATTTCTTTTTTGCACAGTCTTCCTTTGTTGATTATGATGCTGGGACTTCCTCCGATAAGCTTTTTTACCTTGCGGTTTTTTATTGCAAGATATGATATAATTACTTCAAGAGAAATAAGAATGATGATTGGAACAAGCGAAAACGTAAGGGGGATTGTATTGTCTGCTATAGGGATAGAAGCAAGCTCCGATAAGAGCATTGTTATTACAAGCTCGGATAATTCCAGCTCGCCGAGCTGTCTTTTCCCCATAAACCGCATAGCACTGACAAGAAGGATATAAGTTATAATCGTTCTAAAAAATAATGTGTACATATATGACCTCGTTGTTTTTTGTTATTATTCCATAAAAAAGGAACAATTAAACCTACAAAAAACACAAAAAGGTATTGACAAATAAAATATTGTGTGATATTATATTAAAGCTTGATTTGACGAGCATAATAAATATGTGCCCCATTAGCTCAGAAGGTAGAGCACTTGACTTTTAATCAAGGTGTCCGGAGTTCGACTCTCCGATGGAGCACCAGAAAGAAACGACAATTTTCGACAGAAAGTTGTCGTTTCTTTTTGTTCTATTCTCGAAACTTGTCAAGATTTTAGTTTTGCTTCGCAAAACATTGAATTGTATGAAAATCTATGATATACTTAGATAGAGGTGAAATGATATGGATATGAAAGATATGCTTTTTGAAAAAAAGATTGACGGAGAAGTAAAATATTCTGGCAAAATCGTAACAATCGAGAAAGACGAAGTTGAATTGGCAAACGGACATACCGCATACCGCGAGGTTGTAAGAAAAAACGGCGGTGTGTGTATCGTTCCTTTGACAGATAAAAACGAGGTTGTATTCGTTAATCAGTTCAGATATCCGTACGGAAAAATTGTAAAAGAAGTTCCTGCCGGGAAATTAGAAAAAAATGAAGACCCGCTTGATTGCGGTATAAGAGAATTATCCGAGGAAACAGGATATACGGCAGAAAAAATAATACCTCTCGGAGTATTTTATCCTTCGCCCGGTATTATGGACGAGGTTTTGTATATGTATCTTGCAACAGAATTAAAGCAGGGTAATATCCACCTTGATAACGACGAGTTTCTGACGAGTGAAAAGATACCTCTTGAAGATGCCGTTCAGATGATACTTGACGGAAATATGCCCGACGGCAAGACACAGGCAGCAATACTAAAGACTTGGGTGCTGAAACAAAAGGGTGAAATATAATATGTCTGTTGCTATAACCAAACAAGAAGTATTATCTCTGTTGCCTAACCGAAAGAGAGAAAGCTCAAAACACGATTACGGCAGACTCCTTGCTGTTTGCGGAAGCACATATTACAGGGGGGCTGCGTATCTAAGCTGTGCGGCGGCACTTCGTTGCGGTGTGGGAATAGCTACTTTGGCTTCGCTTGAAAAAGTAATAACAACAGTTGGGGCAGCTTTGCACGAATGTACTTTTTTGCCTTTGAGTGAAAGCGAAAACGGAACAATTTCCGCTTCTAACGGACTCACCGTTTTGAAACAGGCAAGAAACTGTACTACACTTTTGCTTGGGTGTGGTTTGGCGATAGACGACGATATACGTACACTTGTAAAAAGGATAATAAGCGAGGCTGAATGTCAGCTTGTTATTGATGCAGACGCCTTGAATATACTATCGGAATGTCCCGAGCTGATAAAAATGGCAAAGAAACCGCCCATAATTACTCCTCATCACGGAGAGATGTCACGGCTTTGCGGTAAGACACGAAACGATGTTGCCAAATCTCCAATCATAACGGCATTACGTTTTGCCGAGGAATATAATTGTTACGTTGTTTTGAAATCACATATAACCTATATTGCAACGCCCGACGGTAGTTTGGCAGTTAATGACGAGACGGGCAATTCGGGACTTGCAAAAGGCGGAAGCGGAGATGTGCTTGCAGGAATGATTTCCTCGTTTTGTGCACAGGAAATGAAGCCGTTTGATGCGGCAAAATGCGGAGTATTTCTTCACGGACTATCTGCCGATATGTGTGCTGAAAGACTGTCGGAACGTGCAATGTTACCGAGCGATATATTAACCGATTTGTGTAAATTATTTTAGAATAACAGCAGTGTACACGGGAAAAAACCGATGTACACTGCTGTATAATTTTATAAATCCGATTTTTGAAGATTGTGTTCCCGGCAAAGCATTTGACCGTTATCAAGTGTGGTATGCCCACCCTTGCACCACGGTGTTTTGTGGTCAGCGTGCATATCTTCAAATGACCAAACAATGTCCTTGCCTTCTGCCTTACACATAGGGCAAACACCTTTTTGTCTTTCATACATTGTCATTTTTTCGTTATCGGTAAATGCTCTGATTGACAATGCCTTTTCTTTGGTCTTACCACTTAACAGATATTCATAAATGCCTTTTTGCTTTGTTATATCATCTTCTTGCAAAAGACGGTTAATTTCGTTTTCCAACTCGTTAGGGTCATAAACATTGTTTCCGTATTCGTTGTAGAGAATACCCCAATTTAACCCTTTCATAAGTTTTGCTCTGTATTTCGGGAAAGTTAATTCAACCCAATCAATAACGGTCTTAAAATACTGCTTTAACGGTGTTGCATGGGTGTCGTGTTGGTGTTCTGCCATATACTGCCCAATGGTCTTGTTTTC
>JAZOUV010000097.1:0-22040 GCA_045658315.1 Eubacteriales bacterium | reverse complement strand
TCCTTATGTTAAGATTATAACACATTCATCTGATTTTTTCACCGTTTTCCAGAGTTGTCAATGACATTTGTGGAAAGTATATTGTGTTTATTTAGCGTATTTCTTAAAATTAAGCTATAAAATTATGTTGTATCGTTTTCGGTAATAGTCATTGACTTTTGCGAAAAATGCATTGCGTTTATTCTGCGTTTTTCTCAAAATGAAACTATATCATTATTCATCCAGCAAACTTTGTTGGTCTTTTATAATGACAAAAGCAACACCACCATAACCGTAAAGCTGCGGCGTATCATCATTCCTGATTTTATTCCGGATAGGTTAATATCCCATAGACGCACTAAAAACATCATTATAAGAACATTATAGCATAAAATTATGACTTTTTCTACACTTTTCTAAAACATTATAACGGCACAAAGCAAAAACTTCCTGCCGTTCAGTTTCTATGACACAAGCTGTTTGTTGACAGAATATCGGACTTTTTTTGAGTGTTGCGCAAAAAATATCATAGAGAAGGGAGTACAAACAAAAAAAGCCAGCCTCTGCGAAAAAAATCGCAAAATCCGCCCCCAAAAAAGCCAAGGTATTTAGTTCAAGTCCTCCCCAAAGGTCGTTTTGGGGAAATGATATCTTTTGAATAACACCTTAAAAAATGGCATAACAAAACCCCGAAACCGCTGTGGTTTCGGGGTTTTCCGAACCGATATCTTTTTCGGTTCGCATTGTTGGTTGCGGGGGTGGGACTTGAACCTCACGACCTCCGGGTTATGAGCCCGACGAGCTACCAACTGCTCTACCCCGCGATATTCTTTTGTAAGTACAACTTTGGTGCCGGTGACCGGGGTCGAACCGGTACGGGAGTTGAATTCCCACGGGATTTTAAGTCCCGGGCGTCTGCCAATTCCGCCACACCGGCATTTTTGGCTGCCCATATATTATACTACAACTCATTTTCTTTGTCAATACTTTTTTGTAATTATTATTTTTTTAACACCGTCTGTCTCTCACGCTTTAATTCTACTCCATTATACGCAATTAATTTGTTTTTTATTCCTTTTTAATAAAATCTTTTACGAAAATAAAACCACCGACAAATCGGTGGTGCTAACCAAAGCGAAAACTTATGCAGGATATGCTATTACCTCAACTTCGACCAATGCACCTTTAGGCAAATCTTTACCGCAAAACAACTACGTGCAGGTGCTGAAGTTATATACTTCGCATACACATCGCTAAATGCTGAAAATCTGCAATATCCGCCAAAAAGCAAGTTGTTTGTACACCGTCGTCAAACGTAGCCCCGCTTGCTTCAGGAACAGCCGCAAGTTTAAAAGGTTATATTTTTTTATTTCTGAACTTTTGTAATCCTGTTGTAAAGCTTGGTAATATCCTTCAATACTTCGGTATGATTAAAGTCTTTAAGATATATTATATTGGTCTCTCTTATCATACTCAAATTCTCTATAGGCAAAACCGTCATTTTCTGTTTTCTCACCTCGTCCATACAAGTGGATTTAGGCAAAATGGACACACCAAGATTCTTTCTTATAAGAGTCTTTATGGTATCAATATTGTCAACCTCAAGAATAACGTTAAACTCATCTATCGACCTGTTTATGCTCTCAAGACTGCTTACAAACAAATTTACCGTTCCCGACATAGGAAGACGTAGAATAAGTCTCTGCTTTTTCAGCTCTTCGATAGTAACCATAGACTGCTTAGATATCGGATTCTCGTTTGCAACAGCACATACCAGATAGTCCGTATCGAGAAGTAACGAATTAATATCCGAATTACCCGAAATCCCCTCTACTATCGCAAAATCAATTTCGTAATTTTCAAGCATACTATAAAGATTTTTTATAGAGTCTGTAATGATAGTAATAATAATATCGGGATTATCGCTTCCGTACTTTGCCAAAACCTCGGCAATAACATTACTCTCTGCAGTATGGGTTATTCCTATTCGCAAACGCTCGATATTATTCTCTCTGTCCGATAAAACCTCTTTCATTCTATCGTAGATAGCATTCATTCTCATAGCGTATTTTACAACGATTTCTCCTGCAACAGTAAGCCTTAAATCGCCTTTTTTGCGAGAAAAAATGGTAATTCCCAGTTCATTTTCAAGCTGCTTGATGTGATGGCTAACCGCAGGCTGTGTAAGAGATAAAACCTCTGCTGCCCTTGTAAAATTTCCGTATTTGGCTACCGTCAGCAACGACTCAATTTTAGGATCTACCATAATACACCTCGGCATTCATTACATATTTTTATAGAAAAACAAATCAAAATAATTTTTCTTTCTGTTGATAATAGTGTATCATATAAAACATACAAATGCAATAGTTTTTTGTACATTATATTTACCAAGCCAACAAATCGTAAATTCTGTTTGAATTACACAAAACGGCAGAAGCAAGCCCCGCCCCTACACACCACCGTCATTTTATGTCGTAGAGACAAGAGTTTATCTTCCGCCGTTTTTGTTTAATAATCGTTTATTATTTATGCTCTGTTTTGCTTTCTTATTTCTCTTATGTCGCCGAGCATTTTAATTGTATCACGTATCATTCTTACTTTTGATTCGCTGTTATCGTTATGCAATATCTTAACAGGCATTTCTGCAATATTATAACCCTTATTCTGAGCTTTTATCAAAGCTTCAAGGTCAAAAGCAAAGCTGTTAATAATACACTCAGAAAAAATATCGTGAGCCGCTTTTTTAGTAAAACACTTAAATCCGCATTGAGAATCGGTCAGCTTAAACCCCGAGACAAAAGCAATTATCTTGAAATACACCTTTGACATTACTTTTCTTATAAAAGTGTATCCCTCGTAGCTTTCGGCATTCAGATTACGCGAACCTGTTACAATGTCAGCACCGGTCTCTTCAAAGTAACTAACAGCCTGTCCTATAACTTCGGTTCCATAGGCAAGATCGCAGTCGGTAAAAAGAATTATATCCCCCTCCGATGCCAATATCCCCTGCCGTACTGCTCCGCCCTTGCCCTTATTAGTCTCATAACCGACAACTTTTACGCAATGGTTTTGAAAACTTATCTTTTTTGCTTTTTCAAATGTGGAATCAATGCTTCCGTCATTTGAAAATACAATCTCATAGCTGTCAAAATTCTTTCTCAAATAGGAATCAAGAATTTCCGCTGTTTTATCTATTCTTTTTTCTTCATTATAAACAGGTATTACAACGGAAATCATATTTTTTCCTTTCTTTTTTACGGTTCTGCGAGAATATCTATTTCGGGCTCACTCTCCGGGAACACCTCCGTGCTTACCGGGTCTTCGGATTGCAAAGGAAGCTCAAGGTCATCGAGAGGAACCTTATCATTGGGATTAACCTTGTTAAACTCATCACCGTCGGGCAATTCAATTACAGCATTGGGACTCTTTTCAACAGAAACAAGCCTTGCCTGCAATGCGTATCTGTCATCCGGTGCTCCCGTAACACAGGTAGATAAAGTTAAAACTCGGCTGTGTGGAGTAAATTGTCCCGTGTTTCTGCTGTACGTAGAATTGGAATTCATCTCATTACACCAATTCACAAATGATTCTGCAGACATAAATCCTATCTGGCAGTAACGATAAGTTGAAGTGGTTTTATATACGGCAAATATCTCGTATCTGTACACAGCATCGGTTGTAAAAATCGTTATATATCTGTTATTCAAAAAAAACTGCTGATCCAAGAACTTCAACATATCCGAGAACATTACTCCCTGCTGAATCATATTGTGTCCGTACAGCACAAGGTTCGGGTTCTCCAAAATGGTGGTATTGCATCTGTAATCGGCAAAGATTGCACCGTTTACGCTATACTCAAGCAACGCCGTGTGGTCAAGGTAGTAGTCGTTGTCAGTTCCCTTAACACAAGGGTAGCTTATGCCCGTTCCGTCAACCTGTATCCAACAGAATATATCGGGATTGGTTTTTTGGTATTCGGTAAGCTTTGCTTTATATTGAGCAAAGAATGGGTTATTCGTATCAATAACTGAATATTCTACGATACCCGACCCTTGTCTGAAACTTCCGTACTGAGGTGTTTCCTTGTCGAGAACTGCGGGAGCAAGATAACTCATATATCCCGTTCTGTCCGAATCCCCAAAGAAATCCTTATTCATGTCCGAATAGCTTTTTTCTGTCCGGTATCCGTCGAACAGATGAAAGGCTATCATAACTGCCGAAACAAGAAAGATCGCCAAAAAGATTGCCAGTAAAATCGAACTCCACCCTAACTTGGACTTTTTTTCTTTCTTTTTTTCTTCCGCCGATACTATGTCGTCGGACGTTTTTTCAGACAAAGAAGAAAAGGAAACATCGACAGTTGCCGGTTCATTATTCTTTTTTTCAGGTGATTCGGGAGAATCAGCCTTCTGTTCTCCCAAATCACTATTTACAAACTCTTCGGACAAAGAAGAAAACATCTGTTCTTCGGCAGTATCAAGCCTTTTAACCTTTTCTTCTTCAGCTTCAGTGTTTTCAACACGGTTCTTATCGTTGTTTTCCATTTTTTCTCCTTAATAACTTTTATTTGAGCTCAATAACCGACTCGTCCCAAGCCTCCGGCTTTTCATATCCGAGAAGATTTACAACGGTTGCCGCAACATTGGAAAGTCCGAAATTGCCTTCCTTAACGTTGTATGCGGCTCTGTCGTTGTTATCGTAAATTATCATGGGAACGGGGTTAAGTGTATGGCTCGTCTTGGACTTAAGTGAGCCGTCCTTGTTCGCCTTGGGAGCACCTGTTTTTTTATCCATTTCGTACATTTCGTCTGAGTTGCCGTGGTCAGCAGTAATAATTGCTGTACCACCCACCTTATCAAGTGCCTCAAGAATACGCTTGATACAGAGGTCAAGTGCTTCAAGACTTATCTTTGTTGCGTGGAAATTACCCGTATGCCCTACCATATCGCCATTCGGGAAGTTTACTCTCAAAACCTTGTATTTCTTGCTTTCGAGAGCTTCAATGAGCTTATCCGTAATTTCAGCACACTTCATCCAGGGACGCTGTTCAAAAGGAACTACGTCCGAGGGTATCTCGACGTATGTTTCGAGCTCCTCACTGAATTTTCCACTCTTGTTTCCGTTCCAGAAATACGTTACGTGTCCGTATTTCTGTGTCTCGGAAAGAGCAAACTGGCTGATTCCGGCATTTGTGAGATACTCGCCCATTGTCTGTGTTATTTCGGGGGGATTTACAAGATAACGCGAAGGAATATGAAGGTCGCCGTCATATTCAAGCATACCTGCATACATGACGTCGGGAACACGCTTTCTGTCAAATTTATCAAACGACTTCGAGTCGAATGCAGTAGATATTTCAATAGAACGGTCGCCTCTGAAGTTGAAGAAAATAACGCTGTCCTTGTCTTCAACCGTTCCGACAGGCTTGCCTTCTTCTGCGATAACGAAGGGGGGAAGATCTTGGTCGATAGCTCCCGTCTCTTCTCTGTATGTCTTAACAGCCTCGGCAGCCGATGCGAAATATCTGCCTTCGCCGAGAACGTGAGTTTTCCAGCCCTCTTCTACCATTGACCAGTTAGCTTCGTATCTGTCCATAGTGATCTTCATTCTGCCGCCGCCTGATGCGATCTTGATATCAAATGATGCATCGCGGAGATTACCGATAAATTCTTCAAAAGGCTCAATATATTCAAGAGCCGATGTTTCACCGACATCTCTTCCGTCAAGAAGAATGTGAACACGCACCTTTGCTATTCCGCAAGTTTTTGCCTGTTCGATCATCGCCTTAAGGTGATTAATATGCGAGTGAACGTTACCGTCGGAGAAAAGTCCGAGAAAATGCAATGTAGAGTTGTTTTCAAGAACATTCTTGGTAAGTGTCTGCCATGTTTCGCTTGCAAACATCTTGCCGCTTTCTATAGATTCGGATACCAGCTTTGCCCCCTGACTGAATACCTGTCCTGAGCCGAGAGCGTTGTGTCCAACCTCGGAGTTACCCATATCGTCATCTCCGGGAAGGCCTACTGCTGTGCCGTGTGCCTTAAGTACAAGTGTAGGATATTCCTTCATAAGTCTGTCGAGTGTAGGGGTATACGCCTTCGCAAAAGCATTGCCGTCGTTGTTGGGAGCAATTCCCACACCGTCCATAACTATCGTAAGAACAGGACCCTTTACACCTTTGAACTTTTCGGATTTTTTCAAAATATTTGCCATGTTTGTCATTCCTCCGCCGAAACGTATTAATTATTTTTGTCTATATTTATCCCATTATACAACATTTACTCAAAATAATCAATGTTTTTTTCAATCTTCCTTACATCAATTATACATAATATTCTACGGTTTTGTATTATTAAATTGTTAATCATAGTAAAATATTATGTGAAAGTTAAAATTGTATTGCAAAGAATTAAGATCTGTGGTAAAATATTGTTTAATTAATAAAACGAGAGTGAAAACAAGTGGCAAATTCAATCAAAAAAGAGAAAAAAGTTAACGTTCACGCAGGGCACAGAGAAAGACTGAAGGAAGTATATAAGAAAAACGGAATCGAAGCTCTCCACCAACACGTTGTTCTTGAGTTGCTTCTCTTTTTCGGAATTCCCTACAAAGATACGAATGAGATAGCCCACGAGCTTATAAACAAATTCGGCAGTTTTTCCGGTGTGCTCGAAGCAGATATCTCAGCTTTAAAAAGCGTAAAAAATATGACCTGGAATGCCGCAATTTTGATACGTCTTGTGGCCGATATTTCAAGGCTGTACTATATGAACAAGCTTTCTGAAAACGAAGTATTTGACACCCGTGAAAAAGTCGGAAAATATCTTCTTCAAAAGTATTTAGGCGAAACGGATGAAAAAGTATATCTTCTGCTTTTTGACAAACACAGCCATATAACTGACTGTATTCATTTGAGCACGGGCAACCGTTCTTTAAGCGAAATAAACATCGGCAAAATAGTTAAGCTGGCAAATACCCGAAATGTCACCAAGATCGCCATCGCCCACAACCATCCCGATAATTCAATCGTCTCTTCCGACGACATTGTTTCATACAGGCGTTTGGTATACCATTTAAAAAGTGTCGGTATTAATCTGTTTGAAAGCTATGTCGTAAGCAAAAATAAAGCAATCAGCCTTTATGATATGGTGTACAGAAATAACACTAACGGAGAACAGCAATGAAAATAAAGCATTTGTTGACCCTTGCGATATTATTGATATTGTTGACAAGCTGTAATTCCACGCCCTCTCCCACGCCTCCGCCGGAAACTGTGCCCGAAAAAATAACAGAGTCCGAAACTGTTGCCGAAACACTTCCCGAAACAGAAACCACAGAAGAAACTGCGGCAGAAACCGAATACGTTGACCCGAATATTGTCTCATACCTTGCCGAAAAAGACTTTTTGGAGCCCTTTGACAAATATTCGTGGGAAAGAGAATTTGATGTCGAATATATTGTTCTTCATTTTACAAGCAATGTTGTAAATGACAAAAATAACCCGCACGATGTCGGAAAAGTAAAAGATATTTTTACAACGACCGAAGTCAGTGCACATTACATTATCGACAGAGACGGCAGAATCAAATGCTTTATCCCCGAAAACCTTGCCGCGTGGCACGCCGGTGCGGGAACATTTGCCAATGACGAAAAATATACCAACAAAATGAACAAGTATTCCATAGGCATAGAAATGTTGGCTATCGGCTCATACAGCGATATGCAGTATTATCTCACCGCCGCCGAATACAACAGCATTGATAAGTCTTTTATAGGTTTTACCGAAAAGCAATATGCCTCGTTGAAGCTTTTGCTGAAGGATATATGTGAAAGAAACCATATAAGCTTCGACCGAGAGCATATTATCGGGCACGACGAATATAACCTTGACAAAAATGATCCCGGCGAACTGTTCGACTGGAACAGACTGTTTGAATAAAACCACACCTTAAAAAACACACTTCACAAAAAGGAATGATAAACTATGAAGGTCGTATTACAAAACGTAACAAAAAAATTTCCTTCCAGAAACAAAAAAGAAAAGAAAGACGTTATTGCAGTCAACGATTTCTCTTTTGAGATCCCCGACGGCAAACTTATCGGTCTTCTCGGTCCCTCAGGCTGCGGCAAAAGCACTGCCCTTAATCTTATAAGCGGTCTGCAGAAGCCTACAGAAGGTAAAATTTTCTTTGGAGACGATGACATAACAGCCGTACCTCCCGAAAAAAGAGGTGTCGGTCTTGTATTTCAGAACTACGCTCTTTACCCTCATCTTACGGTAAAACAGAATATAACCTTTCCTCTTGAAAACTTAAAAGGCAAAGAGAAGCTTACCAAAGCACAAATGAACGAAAAGGCAGAAGAAATAGCAAAGCTCGTACAGATAGACGGACTGCTTGACAGAAAGCCGTCAGAGCTTTCGGGCGGTCAGCAGCAGCGTGTTGCCATAGCAAGAGCTCTCGTAAAAATGCCCCGCGTCCTTTTGCTTGACGAGCCTTTATCCAACCTTGATGCAAGACTTCGTCTTCAGACGAGAGAAGAGATAAAACGTATACAAAACGAAACGAAAATTACGACCGTATTCGTAACTCACGACCAGGAAGAAGCTATGAGCATATCCGATATGATAGTAGTTATGAAAGATGGGGTTATTCAACAGACAGGCAAGCCGCAAGACGTCTACGATGAGCCGGTAAACTTGTTCGTTGCAAAATTTCTCGGAACTCCCCCTATCGGCGTATATGAAGGCAGAACTGAAAACGGAAAACTCTACATAGGAAACGACTGTATATTCGGTGTAGACATCAAAGAAAATAAAGATATTACCGTTGCCGTCCGTCCCGAAGGCTATATATTAAACGAAAACGGTGCGTTTGAATGTACCTTAAACGGTGTAGAAGTAATGGGCAGAGATATCAGCGTTGTAATAACCCACGCAAATGCACCCGAACAGGTTATACGTGCGATAATCAGTGCAGAAAATATTGTTGACACTTCAAAATCAACCGTTAAATTTGACCTCAAGCCCTCCAAAGTTTATCTTTTCGACAAGCACAGCGGCGAAAGAATATATTACTCCGCAATGTAAAAAGGGGAAAAATTATGGATAATCAAAACAAAAAGGCTTGGCTATACCTGTTACCCGCACTTATATTCTTAGCGGTATTTATGGTATATCCTCTCATCGACGTTTTTATATACTCCTTTGAAGAAAGCTACAATTTCGCATCTCAAACATACAACGGCGTAGGGCTGTATAACTACTCTTACGTTTTGCACGACCCCTATTTTCTTCAAGCATTGAAAAACACATTTATTTTAGTTGCGATAACCGTTCCTCTTTCAACAATTATCGCTTTGCTCATTTCGCTCGGTCTAAGCTCAATAAAAGCTGTCCGCAACCTTTTTCAGACAATTTATTTTCTCCCCTACGTAACAAACACCTTGGCTGTCGGACTTGTTTTTATGATACTCTTCCAAAAAGCTCCGCAACACGAAGGGCTTGTAAACACCGTTATCAACTGGTTTGGCGGTTCGTCCATCGACTTTTTAGGCGGTCCCTATTGGGCAAAGATGTTCGTTCTTTGCCTCTACACGATATGGGTAGTTATGCCGTTTAAAATTCTTATTCTTACAAGTGCTTTGGCATCGGTTAAACAGGACTATTACAACGCCGCAAAGCTCGACGGTGCTTCAAGCTTCAAAATATTCAGAAAGATAACTCTCCCCATGATATCGCCTATGCTTTTCTACCTCATAATAACAGGTTTCATAGGTGCCTTCAAGGCTTACAGCGATGCTGTTGCTCTGTTCGGTCTGGATCTTAATTCGGCTGAAATGAACACTATAGTCGGTTACGTATACGATATGCTTTACAGCGACGGCGGCGGTTATCCCTCATACGCTTCTGCCGCAGCAATCATACTGTTCCTGATCGTTTTGACCATTACGTGCATCAACCTTATCATAAGTAAAAAGCACGTTCATTATTGAGGTGGAAAACATGAATAACAATGTTCAATATGAAAAAATTGAAAAAAATGCAAAAACACGCAAAAAAGTTCTGAATGTTTTCGCCTATACAATGCTGACACTTTGGGCGATAGCCGTACTTTTTCCATTCTATTGGATGATTCTTACTTCCCTGAAAAGCTACAGTGCATACAGCTCGGAAACAGTTCCGAAATTTTTTGTTACCTCTCCGGCATTTGAAAACTACACGGAAGCATTTACCGCAGTTCCTTTAGGTCAATACTTTTTAAACACTCTATTTTTTACACTTGCGACAACTGCGATTATGCTCTGCGTCGTTATTCCCGCAGCGTTTGCCTTTGCAAGAATGAATTTTAAAGGAAAGAATACGGTCTTCACCCTTATTCTCTCCCTTATGATGATACCCAATGAACTGGTTATAATCACAAACTTTACCACCGTTACCAATCTCAATATGCGTAACACCTTTGCAGGTCTTATACTTCCCTCCGTCATGTCGGTATTCTATGTATACCTGCTTAAAGAAAACTTTTCGCAGATTCCCGACGAGCTTTACTATGCGGCAAAGGTTGACGGAACAAGTGACTGGAAGTATATGTGGCGGGTAATGATACCCATTTGCCGTCCCACCATTATAACGATAACAATACTTAAGGTTATCGAATGTTGGAATTCTTACGTTTGGCCAAGACTCATTACAGACGAACAGGCGTATTATCTCGTGTCCAACGGTATACAGGAAATACGTGAAAACGGCTTCGGAAGAGACAATATTCCTCGTATGATGGCGGCGGTAGTCGTTATCTCGGTTCCTCTTATAATTCTTTTTATAATATTCCGTAAAAAAATTATGGAGGGTGTTGCAAGAGGAGGTACTAAAGGATAATGAAAAGATTACTTTGTTTATTTCTCATTTTAATGCTCACTCTTCCTCTGTTTACGTCGTGTCACGGAAGTTTGGTTTCAAAAGATACTACCATTGATACGCCTAACGAAAACGAAAGTGATGAAACTCCTTCTTCAGATAGCGAAAAGAGAGAACCTTATAAACTTCCGGATTCATTCGATGAATCAAAAACATACGAGCTTACCTTCTGGGCAAAAAATGATACCAATATAACTCAGACAGAAATATATGCTCAAGCTATCAAGGATTTTGAAACACTTTATCCCAACATTAAAATCAAGCTCAGACTTTATAACGATTATTCGAGAATCTACAATGACGTTATTACAAACATTGCAACCGATACCACTCCGAATGTTTGTATAACCTACCCCGACCATATTGCAACATATCTGACAGGCAAAGATACCGTAGTCCCCCTCGACGAAGTGTTTGAAGACAAGGAATACGGTCTCGGCGGAACGAAACTTAAATTTGACGGCCCCAAAAAGCAAGAGATAATTCCACAGTTCCTCAATGAGTGTATATTAAATGACAGCTATTACGCTCTTCCCTATATGCGTTCAACGGAAGCTTGTTATGTAAACAAGACATTTGTTGAAAAATTAGGGTTTACGCTTCCCGAAGTTATGACATGGGACTTTATCTGGGAAGTTTCCGAAGCAGCAACAAAAAAAGATGCTGACGGCAACTATATCGTAAACGGTCAAAATGTTATGATACCGTTTATATACAAATCCACCGACAATATGATGATAAGTATGTTAGAACAGCTCGGTGCAGGGTATTCGAGAAATAACGGCGACATTCTTATTTTCAACAAAGAGACCGAAAAGATTTTGTACAACGTATCAAGCCACGTTAAGTCGGGAGCATTCTCTACCTTTAAAATTTCGGGATATCCCGCAAACTCGCTGAACGCGGGTCAATGCATTTTTGCTATTGACTCTACCGCAGGAGCAACTTGGATGGGTACAAAAGCCCCCTTGGTGGATATCAGCGAAGACAGAATAGTTGATTTTGAAACCGTCGTTATGCCAATTCCGCAGTATGACCCAGAAAATCCGAAAATGATTTCGCAAGGGCCATCAATATGTATATTTAATAAGGAAGACCCCCAGGTAGTACTCGCTTCGTGGCTGTTCTGTCAGTTTATGCTTACCAATGACGTGCAAATAGCATACTCTCAGACCGAAGGCTACGTTCCCGTAACCTCGAAAGCACAAAATTCAGACGAATATAAAGACTATATTTCACGTATAGGCGAAGACAATCAGCTTTACTACGATATCAAAATAAAAGCTTCTCAGCTTTTGATGGATAACGTTGATAATACGTTTGTTACCCCCGTATTCAACGGCTCGGCTTCTCTGCGTAACGTGGCAGGTCAGCTTATTGAAAACGTAACGAAGTCCACTCGCCGTAAAGAAGCGGTAGATGATGCCTTTATGAAAAATATGTATAGCGACCTTATTTCGTTGTACAAGCTTAACACTTTTGGCGGTAGTATTATTACCGACTCCGAAGAAAATACCGATATTGACCTCACAAAAGATATTACAAAAGAGCCTTTACCCAAAGCTTCTGTTGTTCTGCTCACAACTCTTGGTGTAATTTGGATAATTTTAGGTTTATGTGTGCTGAATAATTGGCGAAAATCAAGAAAATAATTAATTATTCTTGACATTTCGTTTCAATTCTATATAATGTTATTTGTATGAAAATTTTTTTCCAAACACATTAAAAAGGAGATTTTAAAAATGAAAAAGTTTCTCGTACTTTTAATGGTAGCTGTTCTTGCAGTAATTGCTCTCGCAAGCTGTGGCACTACCGAAAACCCCAATGACGATGCTGATGAAACAAAAGGCGAAACCATTGCGGAAACAAAAGAAGATGAAAACAAATTCGACCCCGCTGCTAAATCCGAAGGTGTTATGACCTACGCTGAATACGATGCAGCTGCTATGGATGCTAAGGTTACTATCGAAGCTTACGTTCAGGGCAAACAGTCTTGGTGGGAAAACAAAGCTACTGTTTACGCTCAGGATCCCGACGGTGCTTACTTCTTGTACGAAATGGCTTGTACAGAAGCAGATTACGCTAAGCTCGAAAACGGCACTAAGATTAAAGTAACCGGTAACAAGACTGCTTGGGAAGGCGAAGTTGAGATCGTAGATGCTACTTTTGAAATCGTTGAAAGTGAAAAGTGGATAGCTGAAGCTACAGACGTTACTGCTCTTCTCGGTACTGATGACCTCATCAAGCACCAGAACAAAGTTGTTACTTTCAAGGGTATGACAATTGAAAAGGTTGAATTCAAAAACAACCAGCCCGGAAACGACATTTACGTTACTGTTGCTAAAGACGGCAAGTCCTACGACTTCTGCGTTGAATCTTACCTCACAGATGCTGAAACCGAAGTTTACAAGGCTGTTTCTGACCTCAAGGCAGGCGACCTCGTTGACATCGACGGCTTCCTCTACTGGTATCAGGGTGTAAATACACACATTACCGCAGTTGCAAAAGCAATAAACCCCGCATCAGTTAAATCTGAAGGCGTTATGACCTACGCTGAATACGATGCTGCCGCTATAGACGCTAAAGTTGTTATCGAAGCTTACGTTCAGGGCAAACAGTCTTGGTGGGAAGACAAAGCTACTGTTTACGCTCAGGATCCCGACGGTGCTTACTTCTTGTACGAAATGGCTTGCTCTGAAGCAGATTACGCTAAGCTCGAAAACGGCACTAAGATTAAAGTAACCGGTAACAAGACTGCTTGGGAAGGCGAAGTTGAAATTGTAGATGCTACATTTGAAATCGTTGAAGCTGACAAGTGGATAGCTGAAGCTACAGATGTTACTGCTCTTCTCGGTACCGATGACCTCATCAAGCACCAGAACAAAGTTGTTACCTTCAAGGGTATGACAATTGAAAAGGTTGAGTTTAAGAACAACCAGGCAGGAAACGACATCTACGTTACTGTTGCTAAAGACGGCAAGTCCTACGACTTCTGCGTTGAATCTTACCTCACAGATGCTGAAACCGAAGTTTACAAGACAGTTTCTGACCTCAAGGCAGGCGACGTTGTAGACATTGACGGCTTCCTCTATTGGTATCAGGGTGTTAATACACACATTACCGCAGTAAAGACTGCTGCATAAGTTTATTTACAACAAAATAATGGCTGTATGGGCTGTGCCCATATAGCCTTTTTTATCGCTTTTTGAAAAAAGCTCCGCAAAAACTTTGATAAGAAAGTACGGAGTATAGGCGAAAAAAACACCTATAATATTCTCAAACATATTAAGTATAGGAGTGAAACGATGAAACTAAATGAAGCTGTTTCCAAAAGAATAAAAGAGCTTTGCAAAGAAAAAGGGTATACTCAATATGCACTTTCAATGAAAAGCGGTGTTCCTCAATCAACGTTAAGCACCATATTGAACTGCAATTTTGACAGTATGAAAATCAGAATAGTATACGAAGTATGCGAAGGGTTCGAGATTTCGGTTAAAGATTTTTTTGACTCACCGTTGTTTGAAAGAGATAATCTTATAGATTAATTATTGTTGTTTGTCAAGCTTAATTGAAATTTTGACACATTTTGATATGTATTTGTACAGAAATATTGAACAAGACACTACGTTGCAATATTATCTTGCAAAACAATATAATTTATGGTAAAATATATCTACTAAATGTATATAGGGGTGTTTATATGTACTATAACAAGTTCAAAGATATGCGAATTTCAGCCCTCGGTCTCGGCTGTATGAGATTTCCTACACTTGAAGATAAAACAATTGATATAGAAAAGACTAAGGAATTGTTTGATTTTGCTATCAAAAACGGTCTGAATTATTTCGATACCGCATGGGCTTACCATAACGGTCAATCCGAATCCGTCGTTGGCGAAATTTTATCTAACTACCCACGAGAAAGCTATTATTTAGCTTCAAAATTTCCCGGATATGACCTCGCTCATTTTGGAAAACAGTCTGAAATATTTGAAAAACAGCTCACTAAATGTAAAACGGATTATTTTGACTTCTACCTCTTCCACTCATTAACAGAGGGAAATATTAACGAGTATTTAGATGACGAAAAATATGGCGTTTACACTTATCTTACCGAGCAAAAGAAAAAAGGCAGAATAAAACACTTAGGTCTATCCTGCCACTGTACGCTCGATACCCTCAAAAGATTTTTTGATGCTTACGGCAATGTTATTGATTTTTGCCAGATACAGTTAAACTGGCTTGACTGGGAATATCAGGATGCAAAAGCTAAGGTGGACTACCTCAACTCGATTAACGTTCCCATCTGGGTAATGGAGCCCGTAAGAGGCGGAAGACTGTTTAACCTCGCCCCCGCTTTTGCCGACGTTCTCAAAAAATCAGCACCGGAAAGAACTACTGCAGAATGGGCATTCAGATACATACAGTCAATAGACGGAGTAGGCGTTACTCTGTCGGGTATGTCTAACTTAGAGCAATTAAAAGAAAATATTACTCTTTTCAGTGAAAAAAAGCCTTTAACAAGCGATGAGATAGAGTTACTCTATTCTCTCGGCAGAAAGATGACAGAAAAAAATCCTCTTCCTTGCACAAACTGTAAATACTGTACCTCATATTGTCCCAAGGAGCTTGATATTCCCTATCTTATTGAGCTTTACAACAACTACAAGTTCACTACCGGCGGTTATATTGCACCTAAGGAAACAGCTCTCCTTGACGATGACAAAAAACCGTCTGCCTGCATTGGCTGCAGAGCATGTGAAGGCGTTTGCCCTCAAGAAATTAAAATCAGTGAAATGATGGCAAGCTTTACAAGCAGACTTAAATAACAAAACAAGGCACACGTTTTTTCACCGTGTGCCTTATTTATATATCTTCAAATTGACTCAAATATTGATAAAGAGAATTCATTACAAGTATACCGCTTGTTTTTTTGTGTACACAATTACATTTTTTATCAGAGTAATTATAATCTTCTCCACAAACATCAGAATTTTGTATTTATCCAAATAATAATTATAATGGCCAACAGTGCTATGCCTATTAAAAGAAAGGTGTGCATATTGTCGCTAAATGCGTGTTTTTTCTTTTTGTGTCTTTTTTTCTTTTTGCTTATTACAATGGTTTTTTTCTTTCCTTTATGCATATTTGACTGTTTAAACAACAGAGCAAGGGGGTCTTTTCTTTTTACTATACGCTCGTAAAACATCTGTATCCACGTAACATCATACTGAACACATATATCTCTGTGAAACTCTCCCGGTGTATGTGCAAGATTGTTTCTTATATGACGGTACTGCTTGAGCATTTTGAGGTCTGAATCCCAATCGGGAATTTTGCTTCTTTTCCCAAATTCCGTCGATTCCATTGATTCAATATACTGTGTTACCCCCACTTTAGAATTGAACATCTGTCTGCATAAATTGTCAAGCTTTGTATATTCATCAAAAAAGGCTCTGTTGTAATTATTCATTTTATTCCCCTTTTGCAATATTAATTCATACAAGAAACTTTATTGCCTATCCCAGTCATTCTTTATATTCTCAATTATTTCTATTGCTTTTACCGTAATATCCTCAGTTACAACAGGACTTGTAAGCAGTCCCTTTTCCATACATTCATATATGTGCTTCGCTTCATATATTAGCTCGTATTTGCACGGAACGTCTATCGTTTCAGGCTCCGTGTCTCCACTGTATATAACCGCTTTACGTGCCTTCCAATATTCCGAAATCTCTATTTTCCCGCGAGAGCCGTATATTTTTGCAGAGTTGTCAAGTACTGCACACGTGCTGTTTTTTATAGAAAACAATATGCCACCGTGCGTCTCTCCCGACAGTATATACTGATGCTCTGCAAAACCTTTGTTTTTACTGCACGCTCCGTAAATACTTTTTATATCTCCGAAAAGCCATAAAATCAGTTGTATAGCATATACTCCGCTTGAAAGAAGCGTTCCGCCGCCAAGACTGTTATCAAAAAGCCAGTTGTTGTAGCCCGCAGAGAAACTATGATTGAATTCGACCATCTGTATTTCGCCTATTTTTCCGCTTTCAATAAGCTTTGCAGTTTCCAAAATTACGGGAAGGAACAGCATTTTCTGTGCTTCCATAAAAAACAGCCCTTTTTTACGTGCTGTTTCAAATAATTCTTTCGTATGCTCCGACGAGGTGGTACACGGTTTTTCGCATATGACATGCTTTCCTTTTTCAAGAGCAAGCTTTGCCATCGAATAATGCTCGGAATTGACCGAAGATATATAGACAATGTTTATTTCGTTATCTTCCAAAAGCTCGGTATGACTGCCGTATGCTCTTTCAATTTCCCACTCGTCAGCCTTTTGCTTTGCCTTTTCTAATGTTCGGGAAGATATTGCAATTACATCTCCCGCCCCCGCCTCTCGAACTGCGGATATAAACCTCGGCGAAATAGATGACGTGCTCATTATTCCGTATTTCAGTTTTTTCACGGTTATCCCCCTTGTCAGCATAGTAAGACACTATCCATAATAACTTATAACAAAAAACCGCAAAGCTGTGTTACTTTGCAGTTTTCGTTTGCGGCAAAAACCGCATTTGGCGCAGAGAGAGGGATTCGAACCCTCGTGTGCTTTCGCACAAACTGATTTCGAGTCAGCCCCGTTATGACCATTTCGATATCTCTGCATATTAATCCATAACATTTAGATTATAGCACAATTATTATTTTTTTGCAATACAATTTCCCAAAAAAACACCTAATTTTACTTAATTTATATTCCTACATTTGTTTACAACACAGTATTTAATATTATTTCTATTGCTTTTTTTTAAAATTGGTGTTACAATACTCGTAATCAATTTTGTATAACCCCCTTATATTTTTTAAAAAAAGGATTTATTTATGAATATTATTATTTCCGGTTGCGGTAAGATAGGCTCCACAATAATTTCCAGCCTTGTTGCCGAAGGCCATAACATCGTCGCTATTGACAATAACCCCACCGTCATAACGGAACTAACAAACATCTATGACGTTATGGGTATTTGCGGAAACGGCGTTGACAGCGATATTCTCGAAGAAGCCGGCGTCTCCAAAGCCGACCTCTTTGTTGCCGTTGCAGACTCGGACGAGCTTAATATGTTAAGCTGCTTTATCGCCCGTAAGCTCGGTGCAAAATACACGGTTGCCCGCATCAGAAGTCCTGAATACAACGACAAAAGCCTTGGGCTTATGAAACAGCATCTTGAAATTTCGTTAACCATAAACCCCGAAAGACTCGCGGCTCACGACCTATTCAATATTCTCAAATTTCCTTCTGCTGTCAAAATAGAATCATTTTCTCGCAGATATCTTGAAATAATAGAAATTCGCCTTAAAGAAGATTCTATGCTTGACGGAATTAAGCTCAGTGATATTCGCTCTAAATTTGATGCAAAAGTGCTTGTATGCTGTATCCAGCGTGATGATGAGGTATTTATCCCCAACGGTAACTTCGTCCTTCACAGCGGAGATAGAATAGGGATAACAGCCACCCACGCCGAGCTTCAAAAATTCTTCAAAGCATTAGGCATTATGCAAAAACAGGCTAAAGACGTAATGCTTCTCGGCGGAGGACGTCTTTCATACTACCTTGCCGATATGCTCACAAACATAGGCACATCGGTTAAAATAATCGAAAAAGACGAAAAAACGTGCGAACTTTTAAGTGAACTCCTCCCCAAAGCAACCATCATTTACGGAGACGGTGCACAACAAGAACTTTTGGTCGAAGAAGGGCTGTTATCTACAGACGCCTTCGTTTCACTTACGGGTATGGACGAAGAAAATATACTTATTTCAATATTTGCCGAATCGCAAAATGTTCCAAAAGTTATTGCAAAAGTAAATCGTGAAGAATTGATTAGTATGGCTGAAAAGCTCGGTCTCGACTCTGTAATTTCTCCCAAAAAATTAGTATCCGATATTATAATAAGCTATGCACGTGCCCTCCAAAACTCAATGGGTAGCAATGTCGAAACCCTATACAAGCTTATGGACGACAAAGCTGAGGCTCTTGAATTTAACACAAAAGAAGATGCAAAAATTATCGGTATTCCCCTAAAAGACCTCAAACTCAAGAAAAACATTCTTATCGGCGGTATAATACGCGAAAGAAAAACCATTATTCCCGGCGGTAACGATATGATTCTTAACGGCGACAAGGTCGTAGTAATTGCTTCCAATCACAGATTACAAGACCTTTCGGATATTCTTGAAAAATAAAATACGGGTATATATATGAATCATAAAATTGTTTCCTATATGGTAGGGCGTATTCTACAGATCGAAGCATTACTCTTAATTCTTCCCTTAGCAGTAAGCCTTATCTACAAAGAAAAATGCTCGATTGCATTTTTAATTACAATATTAATAGCCTTTGCAGTAGGCATATTGTTAACCAAACTGTTTGGAAAAAATGATAAAATGATATTTGCCAAAGAAGGCTTTGCCATTGTTGCGTTAGCTTGGATAGCTATGTCAATGATCGGTGCTCTGCCCTTCTATATCAGCAAAGAAATTCCCTCATACATTAATGCTTTTTTTGAAACGGTAAGCGGCTTTACCACTACCGGAGCCTCCATTCTGCCCGAAGTTGAAAGCATGAGCCGAGGTCTGCTTTTCTGGAGAAGCTTTACCCATTGGATAGGCGGTATGGGCGTTCTTGTGTTCGTTATGGCTATCTTCCCTCAGGAGTCGGGACGTTCTATACACATCATGAGAGCAGAAATGCCCGGTCCCAGCGTCGGTAAGCTTGTTCCGAGAATAAGGGAGACGGCAAAAATACTGTATATTATCTATATAGTAATGACCGCAATCCAAATTGTACTGCTTCTTGTGGGCGGTATGCCTTTCTTTGAAAGTGTTGTACACACTTTCGGTACAGCAGGTACGGGCGGGTTCGGCATTAAAAATGACAGTATAGCCGGCTACAATTCCTATCTGCAATGGGTTATTGCAATCTTTATGATACTTTTTGGGGTAAACTTTAACTTGTATTATCTTATACTGATTAAACGCTTTAAAGCTGCCCTAAAATCTACCGAGCTGTGGGTCTATCTCGGAATAATTGCATTTTCGACCGTACTTATTTCCTCGAATATTTTTCATACAACCGATTCTCTTTCGGAAACGGTCAGAACGTCATTTTTCCAAGTATCGTCTATTATTACGACAACGGGATATGCAACCGCAGATTTTAACCTCTGGCCTAATTTGTCTAAAACGATTCTCGTTGTGCTTATGTTTATAGGGGCGTGTGCAG
This sequence comes from Eubacteriales bacterium, assembly GCA_045658315.1. Classification (GTDB taxonomy): domain Bacteria; phylum Bacillota; class Clostridia; order Oscillospirales; family CAG-272; genus RGIG1995. The sequence continues at coordinate 1,858 of JAZOUV010000097.1, read as the reverse complement.
GTTCAACCGGCGGCGGTTTAAAGGTTTCGAGAATAATTATTGCAATAAAAACGATTTTTAAAGACATAAAACGTATGCTTCACCCGCGTTCTGTCGGCAGCGTAAAATTTGAAGGAAAAGCGATAGATACTCAAACAACAAACGGCGTAAGCGTATATTTTGCAATATACTTTATACTGTTTTTTGTGATACTCTTTCTGCTTTCTTTTGAAACTGCAGAAACGTTTGACTTTGAAACAAACTTTACTGCGGCAACAGCTTGTTTTAATAATATAGGTCCCGGTCTGGCAGGTGTAGGACCCACCTCAAACTTTTCGGGCTATTCGGACTTTTCAAAAATAGTTTTGTCTATAGCGATGCTCCTCGGCAGGCTTGAAATATTCCCCATATTGCTCGTATTTACACCTGTATTTTGGAAAAGAAAATAGTAAAAACCCCTTTGAATAATACCGTTTAAATAAAACGGCTAATTTCAAAGGGATTTTTATTTAGCTTTCGAGCTGTTTGCTCAAGAAGTTTGCGGCTGTTTGAACGAGCTTGGTTTCAATTTCCATTCTTTCGGACTTTTCGCTGTCCATAGGAAGCATCGATACGACGCAACCTATGATATCGCCCTCAGTTATTATGGGCATAGCACAGCTTACAAAATGACTGTCTCTCCCATCATTTGTTGCAAGTATCTTTGTTTCTCCCGGGGAGTAAACGTAAACTGAGCGATTTTCAATAACCTTTTCAAGCTCTGGCGATATTCTTTTTTCCATATATTCTTTTTTGGGAAGCCCCGATACCGCGATTACGGTATCTCTGTCGGTTATTATGACCGACAACTCACAAACCTTGTGCAAAGTTTCGGCATACTGTGCCGAAAAGTTTGTTAATTCCCCTATAGGCGAATATTTCTTAAATATTACTTCGCCTTCTCTGTCTGTATAGATTTCTAACGGGTCGCCCTCACGAATCCTCATAGTTCTGCGGATTTCTTTCGGAATAACAACACGACCAAGGTCGTCTATACGACGTACAATACCTGTTGCTTTCATATATTCATTTCTCCTTAAATTACAAATTGTGTTGTTATTATCTGTATTTTGAGGAGATTTATACTGTTTGAATTTACTTTTTGTGGCGTTTGTGATATAATGAATCAAAGGGGGGTGAAATTATGAAAAAGTTTTGGGGGTGTGCCTCCAATGATATGTTTTCTGTTGGTTGTACAGGACAAACTGTTTATTTATATGATAAGAACGGTAATGAATTAGGCAAGTTTAAGGATATAACTTACGGTTATGCTCCTATGATTTCACCTGATGGAACATTATTTATCGTTAAATCTACAGAAGGCAGACTTGCAATTTACTCCCTTAAAACACTCTCTTTAATTAAAAAGTTCCGTTTTTCAAAGGTTGACGGAGCACAAGACGATGGTTTTTGTTTTTCACCTGACGGAAAGTTATTTTTTAATATAGAACGTCAAAAAGATGCTTTACATTCCGCTATATCGGTTTACGATACCACCGATTTCTCGCTTGTTAATCAAGTCTTGTTAAGCGAAGATATAATGTTAGATCACATAGAGTTTGACCCTGTAACAAATACATATTATGTTTTGGGCTTTGTGCGAGATGCCACAAGTGTTATTGATCACGGTTTTGTTGCTAAATTTGAAGATAATCAAATAAAAATTATTACCGCTATTTCTGAAAATGAGTATGATTTTTATCGTTCATATAAGCATTTAGAAATATTGGGCTTTTCAGAAAAAGCATACGAATGGTCATTTATGTATTACGAACTTGACAAACTAAAATCTATGAATTATACATTGGCTAATTTGTATATGCACTATAATAAATAACCT
>JAZOUV010000096.1:0-4766 GCA_045658315.1 Eubacteriales bacterium | reverse complement strand
GCATTCTGTCTATTAGTTTTCCGTATAACAACGCCGACAGACAGGCTTTATTATACGTATCGTTTTAAATCATGACTGCTATAAACGAAAATTTACAGTTCACGTTCACCGCTAATTTGACACCTCAGCCGAGGACGCGGTAATCCTCGGGGAGATGCACTGCAACTTAGGCAGCGAGTGCTACGTTTTCGTTAGCGTTTAATTTTAAAAAGTACAGTTGTTTAAAGAGGTACTGCATCTCTACCCGCTTAACATGCTTCAAAATCCCCGTCGAAACCTTTACGACCCCATAAGGCAATATCGGTAATACAGATATTGCAGTGAAATATTTTGTGTGGGACACAAAATGTAAAATATTGGCTTCGCCAATGTAAAATTCACACTTCGTGTGAGTGAAATATTTTTGCCCTTTGGGCAAAAATATTTGAAGTTACTTTGATATTAAGATTTAATATTATTTTTTCAAAACAATATGTATGAGTAAAATATTTTTCCCCTTTGGGCAAAAATGTTTGAAGAATTTTTGCTAAATACAAGATATATTTTGTTCTAAAAGAGTGTAATTATACCTCCATCTGACGAGGGAGGTGGCATTTTGGCGACGATTTTGCGGCGACAAAATGACGGAGGGAGAGAAAAACAAACAGCGTTTTGTTATTATTTTGGGAGCACTGTTACGCTTGCGGAAGTCCGTGTTCTTCTTCGAGCCAACTATATGAAAGCTCCATCCAGTCTGCTAAACGTTGGTCTGCAACACAGGTAGATCTTCTTCCGTTTGCCTGACCGTGCCGGCCGTGCTCGTATATATGCATCTCCATAGGAACGTTATGCTTTCTCAGTGCCATTCCAAACATAAGGGTCGTTTCAACAGGAACGGAAGCGTCCTCGTAAGTATGCCAAATAAAAGTAGGTGGAGTTGTCTCACTAACTTGATTTTCAAGGCACAGAAACTGAAGAGCTTTTTCATTTTCAAACTTCTCGTCTTCGCCAAGTAAATTTTTAAACGAATCAACCGAACCGCCAAGTTGTCTTTCAATATTTTGCGAAATAACCGGATAAGAAAGTACCAGAGAAGCAAATTTCAATTTGTTACTTTCAACGCCGAGAATATCTGAAAGAAAGGGGCTATCCCAAAAAACGCCAAGACTTGCTGCCAAATGTCCGCCTGCGGAAAATCCGCAAACAAATATCTTTTTAGGGTCAACTCGCCATTCTTCTGCGTTATCCTTTATCATTAGAAGTGCCTTGCCTGCTTCAGCCAACTGAACAGGAAAGCGGGCAGGTGCACAGCTATATCTCAAAATACAGCAATTATATCCCTTTGACAAATAAAACAGTGCAATAGGCTCTGCTTCTCTGTCCGACGTAAATCTGTATGCTCCGCCCGGACAAATGAGCATTGTCGGTCTTTTTGGCATAAATTTTTTGAGCTCTTCTGTCTCATTGGGAATATATATGTGCAGTTTAGGTTGATAATCTGTCTTTTCGCAATCTAATTTTGAATAGTCTATTTCAACATCAAGCACTTTGTAGATCATATTATCTTACGCTTATCCTTTATTTCTCTCACGCATTGCACGGTCAATCGTTCTTTCAGCTTGTCTTTTTGCTTCTGTTTCTCTCTTGTCGTAGAGCTTTTTACCTTTGCAAAGACCTATCTCCATCTTTACCCTTGAGCCTGAAAAGTATAATGATAGGGGAACGAGTGTATAACCCTCTTTGCCTTTTAGCGAAAATAGCTTTATTATCTCTTTTTTGTGCATCAAAAGTTTTTTGTCGCGAAGAGGATCTCTGTTGAAAATATTGCCTTTCTCGTAAGGGCTTATATGCACGCCGGTAGCAAAAATCTCACCTTTATCAATAACGCAGTAAGAGTCCTTTAAATTAACCGCACCCTGTCTTACCGATTTTACTTCAGTGCCAAAGAGCTGAACTCCCGCTTCATAGGTATCCTCAACGAAAAAGTCATGGTAAGCTTTTTTGTTTTTTGCTACAATCTTTATGTTTTTTTTCTGTTCCATAACTTCTCCTTTCGGTATTTTGCTTCTTATATGTCGACAGAGCATATTATATCATAACCAGCACATTAATGCAAGAGTATTTTGTCTCTATTTCTGTAAAGTAAAGAAAAACCCGTCTAACAAGACGGGTTTCTTACGCTAAAAATATTACTTGGTTATGTTAGCTTCGCGTCCGACAATATAGTCGAGTGTATGCTGTACATCGTCAGATGCTCCCAAGTCGCCTGCATATTCTCTAAGTGCATCCAAGTTGCCGTTTTTGTTTATCGTAGCATCAAATACTGTTACGACACCGTCGCCGTCAAGGTCACCTTTAACAACAACTTTTGCAGTTTTACCACCAACGGTAATTTCGCTTCCTGTTTTATACTGTACTGTTGTTCCGTTAATATTACCGGAAGCTGCAGTGCCTTCTGCTACGGGAGTGGGAGCAACTACAACTATTCCTGCATTAGCATCGGTTACAAGTTCAAGACCCTTATCAAGAATTGCATTTGCAAGAGCTTCCATATCACCGGCATAAATTGCATCTTGGTGTTCAAGCGGAAAGGCATCTACATCGCCCATAAGAAATTCAATGTCGTTCTTGTCAAACAAAAGCGAGGGATTGGCAATATTGGTCTTTGCTGTAAATGTTACAGTGAAGAGCCCGGAAAGCTCTGTGTAACCTGCTTCGTTGGTAAACTCGTTCTTTACGCAAACGAACTTAACTTTATTGTCAACCACATTATGTACAGCAGTAGATTCATCTTCGTTAAGGTTACGAGTTACATCGTTATTATTTGTAGAAATCTTTGTGCCGTCGTAGTTGAGTGTTACTTCAAGACCTGCAAGTTTGAAAGAGGCGATATTAGTATTTGAAACTTTTACAACAACATCAAACGTCTCACCTGACTTAACTTCATCGGAAGTGGTGGTAACAATGAGGTTAAGATTGTTTGATGATGTGCCTGCTGTTGTACCGGATGCAAACAGGGTGCTTGCGATAAGAACACAAGCCAACACGCCGGCGAGTATAGAGAGTTTCAAGATATGTCTTTTAAATTTCATAATGTGCTCCTAAAAAAATAATATCAACCTACATCATTGTACACCATTGTTGTTTGGTTGTCAAGAACATTTTTCTTTGCTCAAAAAAGTTTATTCATAAATTTTGTGCAATCTTATTTATATATAAGTGTTTTTATATGCGATATGTTAGTCCACATCCGAGATAATCTCTTCAGGAGGAGTATCCATTTTATACGGGTTTCTCATCAGTCTTTGAAGCATCTTAAATGCTGATGCATAGTAATAACCGTCGCAAATTCTTTCATCTGTTACAACGCATATATCCGAGTAAATCTTTTCCTCGACAGCTCCTTCGGCGTTAAGTTCATAAGCTTTTCTTCTTTTTCCAAATGCTACAAACAGAGGAACATTACCGAAATCGTATATGTGGTGGAATATTGGTGGGATACCCAAAGATCCCATAGATGTAATTACCATAGATGCATGGAATGGGCTTACCTTGAGTAAAAACTTCGGGAGAATACCAAAGTAATCAAGTACTCGAAGCGTAAAGACTGCAAACTTTAATACGAATCTCGGAATGTAGTTCAATATCCTTGCGGTCTTGTCGAAATCGCTTTCCTCTTGCTGCTTGCGGTATTCTTCAACTTCTTTGTTAAATGTATTGTAAACATCCAACGGAGTTGCATCGGGCTTAAAAATCATCTTAATGCAAGTCTCGGGAGAGTCTAATGACATCTTTTTCTTAATTGTTATTGCAACTTCAATCTTATTTCTCGCAAAAACCTGCTGACCTGCAACAAAACGGTTTATTGCGGGACGCTGAGATACCGTTCTCACGTATGCGGCTATAATAAGGTGAATCAATCCGAAATGTTCATAGCCTTTTTCGTGCATTTCCCTTATGTATTTCTCCGCTTGCGTAATATCAACGTTTGCTGAAAACATATTCATAGCATCGCTGCGGTAACGCATAATAAAGGGCATAATCTTAATAATCGGGTCAATCTTTCTCAATAGATACCCGTCTGCTCTGTCACCGAAGCGACGTTTTTTCTCTTTCATATTATTCTCCTAAATTCTTTTTTGACTATTTTATTCTACACGCAAAATGTTGATATGTCAATGTTTTATAAAAAAATCTTAACAGATTTATTTTATATTGCATTTTTTTAAACCAAAAGCAAAGGCTGATTTATTGTTGTGTCTATTTGTGTATTGACAACGCAAGAAAGCAATGTTATAATATATAAAAATATAATCTTGTCATTTAATTGTATTGTTTTTACGCTTTTTTATTACTTGATAGAAGGAGGATGTTTTTTTGAACTCCCAAAAAGTTATTAACCAAAATGGATTTAAACCTGAGGATGCACTTATTAACCGCGATTCCGAGTTTGCTGTTGTTGAAGCATACAAATCTATTAGAACCAATATTATGTATTCTATGACAAAAACTGAAGGTGCTAAAACGATAGTTGTTACCAGTTCATCTGCCGGAGAAGGTAAGACCACCACTTGTATTAACCTTGCCCTTACTTTTGCCCAGATGAATGCAAGAGTTCTTTTGATTGATTGTGACCTTAGAAAACCTCAAGTGCACAGGTATCTGAAATTAGATAAAAAAGACGGTTTGTCTAATGTTTTATGTGGATTTGCTGAGCTTGACAAAGCTTTGAAGCTTAATGTTAGGGAAAATTTTGATGTTCTTACCTCGGGCGATACACCACCTAA
>JAZOUV010000095.1:0-8824 GCA_045658315.1 Eubacteriales bacterium | reverse complement strand
AGAAAGTAGGCAAAGAAAACTTGAACAATGGGTTTGTACGAACTCAAAGGCTCCCACTTTGGGGGAGCTGTCGCCGAAAGGCGACTGAGAGGGCTTTCCTAAAAAAAGTAGGCAAAGAAAACTTGAACAATGGGTTTGTACGAACTCAAAGGCTCCCACTTTGGGGGAGCTGTCGCCGAAAGGCGACTGAGAGGGCTTTCCTAAAAAAAGTAGGCAAAGAAAACTTAAATATTGGGTTTGTGCGGATTGTTTTTCGCGGGAGAGGGGCTTGCTCCTCCCGAAATAATATAACAAGGGAGGCTTGTGAGCCTCCCTTGCAAGTTTGTGCTTATTTATTATTGGATAACGTTTACTTTATATACGCCGTCGAGGGCTGTTGCTTTTGCGACTGCATCTTCACAGAGGTCGTCTGTATCAACGATTGTATATGCATAGTTTCCTCTCGATTTGGTCATAAAGTCGCCTTTGAAGAGGGAAGTTATCTTAGTTGCAAGTCCGTCTGTGTTTGCGTGGAGAACGCACACTCTGTTCGCATGGCTTCTGGGAGCTACAACAGCAGGGTAGTTTACGCTGTTTCTGATATTGCCGTTTTCGAGATAGTCAATAAGCTCTCTTGCCGCCATAACAGCACAGTTATCTTCGGCTTCTTCGGTAGATGCACCGAGGTGGGGGATAGCGATTATACCCTTAACGTCAACTGTCTCTTCGGTGGGGAAGTCTGTTACGTAGGAGGCAACTTTTCCGCTTTCGAGGGCAGTTTTAAGGTCGTCTGCATTAACGAGATCTGCTCTTGCAAGGTTGAGTATTCTCACGCCGGCCTTCATCATGCCGAATGTTTTTGTATTAAGAAAACCTTTGGTTTCGGCAGTTGCGGGAACGTGTACGCTTATATAATCGGAATTTTTAAATACGTCTTCAAAAGTCGCAACTCTCTGAACGTTTGAATTGATATTCCAAGCCGCATCAACGCTGAGGTAGGGGTCGCAGCCGATAACCTTCATGCCGAGTCCTTCAGCCACGTTTGCAAGCATACCGCCGATAGCACCGAGACCGATTATGCCGAGAGTCTTGCCGACGATTTCAACACCGCCGAACTTGGATTTACCTTTTTCAACCTGCTTTGCAACGTTTTCTGTACCTTTAAGGGTTTTTGCCCATTCAATACCGCCGACTATATCACGGGAAGCGAGCATAAGTGCACATACGGCAAGCTCTTTTACCGCATTTGCATTAGCTCCGGGGGTATTGAAAACAACGATGCCCTGTTCTGCACACTTATCAAGAGGAATATTGTTTACACCCGCACCTGCTCTTGCAATAGCCTTTAGGTTAGTGTCAAATTCCATTTCGTGCATAACGGCAGAACGAACCATTATTGCGTCGGGATTATTGATATCCTCTGCCACACTGTATTTCGCCTTGTCAAAAAGGTCTGTACCGCATGTGGCAATTTTATTTAATAATTGAATATTTTTCATTTCTTTCACCTATGTAAAAATATATTAGCCCTTAGGATTATCTTTAGCAAAATTCTTCATGAACTCAACAAGCTCAGCAACCCCTTCGTAAGGCATAGCGTTATAAATAGATGCACGCATACCGCCTACCGAGCGATGTCCCTTGATGTTCTTAAAGCCTTTTGCGTCTGCTTCCTTTGCAAACTTTTTGTCAAGGTCAGCGTCGCCCGTTACAAAAGTAACGTTCATCATAGAACGGCTCTGTTTTTCAACGGGAGCAATGTAGTAATCCTGAGAATCGAGGTAATCATAAAGAACCTTTGCCTTCTTAACGTTCTTTTCTTTCATGACATCGAGACCGCCCATATCCTTTATCCATTCGAGAACGAGCTTGCAAACGTAAATGGGATAGCAGGGTGGCGTATTGTACATAGAAGCGTTATCTGCAATGATCTTATAGTTGAGCATTACGGGAGTAATATCTCTTTCCTTGCCGAGCAGATCCTCGCGGATAATAACAACGGTAAGACCTGCGGGAGCCATATTCTTTTGTGCACCTGCGTAAATCATACCGAACTTTGATACGTCAACAGGTTCGGAAAGAATGCAGGAAGACATATCTGCAACAAGCGGGATATCGCCGGTGTCGGGAATATAGTAATATTTTGTACCGTAAATGGTATTGTTAAAGCAAACGTGAACATAGTCTGCATCGGGACGGATATCTTCTTTTTTAAATACGGGGATATAAGAGTTATTCTTATCTTCGGAAGAAGCAATACATACAACATCACCGTATTTCTTGGCTTCTTGGAAAGCCTTTTTTGAGAACTGACCGGACACAACGTAGTCAGCCTTGCCCGAGCCTGTCATAAGGTTAAGTGGAACGGCGGAAAACTGTGTTGACGCACCGCCCTGCATAAACAGAACCTTGTAGTTTTCGGGTATATTCATAACTTCACGCAGGAGTGCTTCTGTTCCTGCGATAATCTCTTCGTAAACGGGAGAGCGGTGGCTCATCTCCATAACTGACATGCCTGATTCGCCGTAACAAACCATTTCATTAGCACATTTCTCAAGTACGGGCAAAGGCAACATAGACGGCCCTGCAGAAAAATTGTAAACTCTTTTCATTTTTCTAAAACACTCCTTAATAAAATATCGATTAAAGAATATTATACGCGTTTTTTCGCCGTGTGTCAATATATTTTACAAACAATCATTTAAAAAAACTACAATCAAACATAGTTATACTTAACAAGCGTAAATAACAGTTAATTGTAATACAACGAATAAAGCACAGATGATAAAGTTAGTTAAAAGGACTGTGCAAACCTTATCATTTGTGCTTAGCTAATTGTTTTTTGATTATTCAGCTTATCATATTTGCCATACTATGAGTAACGGCACTAATCGTATTAAGTGTACGTGCGGTATTTTTTTGCAGTTTTGATTTCGGTTTGCGGGTTGCACTGATGGCGAGTCCAACAGCCGTTGCGGCAACCGTACCGGCAATTATTCCGGAAGCTATTTTCATATTTTTGTTTGTCATATTGTACCACTCCTATAAATAATTTGTTGTGAGAGTAGTATTTGTGTAACATTCAAAAAATATGCAAAAAAGAAGTGATCTGCTTTTGGAAAAAATGCAAATCACTTCCATAATTATTCAATATTAATCAGCAAACGGGCTTTATTATTTATTATAAAATAATATTGTTTCAGCCCTTGTAGGGAATAGCGAAATGGCGGGGAAGACCGTTTTCCCAGAACACTTCGGATTCACCTGAGATGAGGGGCTTGATGTATTCGAGACAAGCGTCGGTAACGTCGTTGCCTGCTTCGTTGATAAATTCAGCGGGAACTTCCTTAACCTGATTAGCAATCTTCTCGATGTCTGCGTATGTGGGTTCAACCGTATAAGGCGTATCGGAAGTGCGAGTGAAGCACATCATCTTGCCCGTAATACCTGCAGTTGCATTTTTAACGGCTGCCGCACCAACCATAAGCGACTCGTCGATATCTGCCTTTGAAGCACAGTGAGCAGCACATCTTTGGAGAAGGTTAAGCTCAATTGAACGAACCTTGCATCCGAGCTTTTCTTTTACGAGAAGCTCAAGGCACTTGCCTGTACCCGAAAGATACTTGTGGCCGAATACGTCGGTAGCACCGCTTTGTGTAGATTCGCCAACATATTTGCCGTCGGCACCTCTAAGGCCTTCGGATACTGCAATTACAACGTTGGGGTGCTTATCTAACGCCGCTTTAACATCCTCGATAAACTTGTCTGTGTCAAAATCTCTCTCGGGAAGATAAATATAATCAGGACCGATACCGTTAATAATACGGGGGAGACCTGCGGCAACCGTAAGCCAGCCTGCATCTCTGCCCATAATTTCAACGATAGTAACCGCCTTAACGGTATAAACAGCACAGTCGCGGATAATTTCCTGCATAGATGTAGCGATGTACTTAGCTGCAGAGCCGTAACCGGGAGTGTGGTCTGTTCCGACAACGTCGTTATCTATAGTCTTGGGAACGCCCATAACCTTGATTTCATAATTGTGAGCTTCGGCATAAGCGGAAACCTTTGCAACGGTATCCATTGAATCGTTACCGCCGATATAGAAGAAATAGTGTATGTTATTTGCTTTAAAGAAAGCAAAAAGCTTTTCGTAAACTGCATCGTCTTCGCCCATTTTGGGGAGCTTGCGTCTGCATGAGCCGAGAGCAGCCGCAGGAGTAGAAGCCAAAAGCTTGAGATCCATTTCAGATTTAAAAACTTCGTTGAGGTTGGTGATTCTGCCTTCGAGCATTCCCTCAACACCGTTGTGTGCACCGTAAATAACGTCGATAGCCTCGGAATCAAACGCACCCTTGATAACACCTGCCAATGTTGCGTTAATAGCGGTAGTAGGACCGCCGGACTGACCTACGATAGCATTTCCTTTTAACATAATTCTTATGTCCTTTCGTATATGTAGTAATATAATTGTATTTTGTTTTTTGTCAAATGAACCTATACATATATGTTCATTATAACATATTTTTGTAAAAAATCAAGATGTATTGAATATATGTATGCAAATTAAATTACAGAGAATAAAGAATAATTTGTTTGGGAATAATTTTGATGTAAAAAAAGTATATGGAGGAAAAAATATGTTCAAGCACGAAAAAATGTTATTTCATCCCGTTGAGGTAGAGAGACCGAATCCACAGTATGCCGCACTTTTGCAGGAACAGCTTGGAGGCGGTAACGGTGAGCTTAAAGCGGCAATGCAGTATATGTCGCAGAGCTTCCGCATAAAAGACCCCGAAATAAAGGATTTGTTTTTGGATATTGCTGCGGAAGAATTATCCCACATGGAAATGGTTGCTCAGACAATATGCCTTTTGAACGGGCACGACGTCGATGCGGCGAAAGTGCCGTGCGGTGAAATACAGACTCACGTTTTGCTCGGTCTTAATCCCGGACTTATTAACGCGTCCGGTTACTCTTGGACGGGGGATTATGTAACGGTAACGGGCGACCTTTGTGCAGACCTTTTGTCCAATATTGCTTCTGAGCAGAGAGCGAAAGTGGTTTATGAATACCTCTACAGACAGATAGACGACAAAAAGGTAAAGGAGACGATTGACTTTTTGCTTAACAGAGAAGAGGCACATAACGCTATGTTCCGTGAAGCGTTCAACAAGGTGCAAAACACAGGCTCAAACAGAGATTTCGGGACGACACAGGCGGCAAAAATGTATTTCAGTCTGTCCGAACCATCTCCCGAAAACAGCAGGTTTACAGACCTTAAAGGCAACCCACCCTCGTTTAACTGATTTTTTTAAAATATAAACAGACCGGAAAAACAAAAAAACAGGGGCTGAGTTAATGACTCAGCCCCTTGTTTGATGTTATAACAATTCTCCGCCGGTGGGGAGTACTACCTCTTCGGTAAATTCTTTTGCAATAAAGTTATTTCTTTCTGCAACCTTTTCATATTCATTAAAATAGCGTATGCCGAATTCGTACAGTGATTTTGAATCGAAATGGAGGCGGTCGCTGTTGCAAGTCAGCCCCTCGGCTGAGACGTAACCCATACGGTCATTGTCCGCAACTATTTCCTGCAAGGTTTTATTGACGTGGGGAGCATTGTAGAACTGCATGAAATTGTCTTTACTTTCAAGCAAATAGTCCCCCAATCCGCCTACGATAAAAGGAACGTCGGGAAGGTCGAGCTGTCGTCTGAACTCATTCATTATATTTTCAAACTTCTGTCTGTAAATGGGATAAAGAGAGTCTTTGCAGTCAAATTCTCCCTGATGCCAGAGTATGCCGACAATCGTTGACTGTCTCTGTGCCATTTTCGCCTGATTGATTGCGTTGTCAAAACGAAGATCACCGGGCTTCCATTGGTCGAGAGTAGTACCGCCGTCGGCACAGCAGATAAGCCCCACCTTAACATTATGCTTTTCAGCATACCTTTCCGCAAAGCTTTCGGCAAGACTTACTCCCGCCGTATCTTTATCGGGACATATCGGACGAAACATCGGATACCAATGTCCGTTACGGAGAGTTAATATATTTTCCGAATTGACGGGAATAGCGTCTTTTATGAAGCCTCGTCCTGCCATGTTGGACTGTCCTACAAGCAAAAATGAATGTATCATAATCGTTTTTACCTCTTTGAATTTTTTACGGAGATTATATCACACAGCATTTGAAAAGTCAATACAGCGTTTTATGCTTTTTAAATAATGTAAAAAAACGTCAGCGGGTATAAAAAGCGGTTGACAGTGAACCTTAAAATAGGATATAATAAAAGTCAACGTATAAAAAGGGTGATGACAGATGATGAAGGCATACGAAAGACTGATAAAATATACTGAGTTTCATACAGGCTCAGACGAAAATACGGAAAGCTGTCCCTCGACGGAGGAACAGCGAGTTTTTGCGGAATATCTTGTGTCCGAACTGAAGTCTATGGGAGTGAAAGAAGCGAGGGTTGATGAAAACGGATACGTATATGCGAAGATACCTGCAAACTCTCCCGAAGTGAAGGGTAAAAAGATAGGCTTTATTGCCCATATGGACACGGTGAGCGATGTTGAATACAGAAATGTAAAGCCCCGTGTGGTCGAAAAATACGACGGCGGAGAGATAATATTAAACCGTGAAAAAGGTATAGTTATGCCACCGATGCCAGAGTTAAGAGGTCAGTCGCTTGTGGTGACGGACGGAACGACGATATTGGGAGCCGACGATAAGGCGGGAATAGCCGAGATAATGACTGTGGCAGAAAGGCTTATGACCGATGACAGCATAAAACACGGCGATGTTTTGATTGGATTTACTCCCGACGAGGAGATAGGCAGGGGAGCAGACCTTTTTGATGTTGAAAAGTTTGGAGCTGATTTTGCATATACCGTTGACGGAGCAAGGTTTGGGCAGATAGAATACGAGAATTTTAATGCTGTCAACGCCAAGGTTATAATTAACGGCAAGTCAGTGCATCCGGGCGAGGCAAAATACGGCGGTATGAGAAATGCGAACAGCATAGCTATGGAGTTTGATATGATGCTTCCGAAAAATGAGCGACCCGAATATACCGAGGGCTACGAAGGGTTTTATCACCTTATGGAGATAAAGTCCGATGTTGAACGGGCTGTAATGAGATATATTCTGCGTGACCACGATAATACGAAAATAAAGATAAAAAGAGCGATGTTTGAGAAGATTGCCGAGTTTTTGAATACTAAGTACGGCAAAGATACGGTTGTTTTAGAGATTGTTGATGCTTACATGAATATGGCAGAAAAGATAGCCCCCCATATGCACCTTATCGACAATGCGGCAGAGGCGATTGAAAGGTCGGGCGGTGATGTTGAGATAAGTCCGATAAGAGGGGGGACAGACGGAGCAAGACTGTCGCAGATGGGATTGCCTTGCCCGAATCTTGGAACAGGCTCAGCAAACCACCACGGCAGATTTGAATATGCTGTAGTTGAAGAAATGGACAGATGCGTAGAGACGGTAATACGTATAATTGAGAGCTATAGATAAAAGCTGTTTGCGAATAAAAAAGAGAAAGTCTGCTTCAAATTACCGTTTAAGATTTATACAAAATATTTTTCCTTAAATTGAATACAGGAGAAAGAATGAAATACGAATACATATTATGGGACTGGAACGGAACGCTGCTTGACGACCTTGAGGCGACGCTTTTGGCGGTAAACGACATACTTGAGGAGTACGGCAAACAGCCTCTTGACCTTGCGGCGTATTACTCATATATAGATACGCCGATATATAAATTTTATGAGCATATATTTGACCTTAACGTCGTAACTATGGAAATGATAAAGCATAAGTTCGGCAGATTTTACGATTGTCGAGCTTTAGATATAAAGCTTGCAGAGGGTGCAAGAGGGGCGTTGGAAGAGTGTTACGGTGCAGGGATAAAGCAGTACATTTTGTCTGCGGCACACATTGACGATTTGTTAAGACACGCAAAAAGGCTTGGCGTGTTTGAATTTTTTGCGAAGATAGAGGCGGCACCCGATTATGAAGCGGGGAGTAAGATAGACAGAGCGAAAAGGCTGATGAAAGAAGAGGGAATACCTGTAAACAAGTGTGTAATGATAGGCGACACTCTGCACGATTTTGATACGGCAGAAGCCCTTGGGGTAGACTGCATACTGTATTCAAAAGGGCATAGCGATTATGAGACATTGAAAGCGACTGGCAAAAGGGTATGTGCATCCTTTGAAGATATAATGGAAGAAATAAGGGAGTAAATAATGGATATTATAGCTATTTTAGGAACGGCAGTAGGACTGTCGATGGATGCGTTTGCCGTGGCGATATGTAAAGGACTGTCTTTAGGGGAAGGCTTTAAGGTGAAGCACGCTGTAAAGGTGGGACTTTATTTTGGGATATTTCAGGCGTTGATGCCGTTAATAGGCTTCTTTTTGGGAAGTATGTTTCATAGGTATATAGAGGCGTTTGATCATTGGGTGGCATTTATATTGCTTGTGCTGATAGGCGGTAATATGTTGAAAGAGGCATTTTCAAAGGACTGTGATGAGTGTGTAGACTGTTCGCTTGATTTCAAGACGATGGGTCTTTTGGCGATAGCGACAAGTATAGATGCCATGGCAGCAGGTGTGGCATTTTCGATGCAGGAGGTTGAAATATTTTCGACTGTTGCGATAATAGGGATAACGACGTTTTTGTTTTCGTTTGTGGGGGTAAAGATAGGCAATGTGTTTGGGACGAAATACAAGTCGAAGGCAGAAATGGCGGGCGGAATAATTCTAATATTAATGGGACTGAAATTTCTGCTTGAAGGACTGGGAATACTTTGAGGATAAAA
>JAZOUV010000094.1:0-35198 GCA_045658315.1 Eubacteriales bacterium | reverse complement strand
GGAACAAATGTGCTGTCATTTTTTACAGTCATACCGAAATTGCTTATATCGTATTGCTTGATTTTTTCATTGCAGGAATAAAGCTTGAGCCCCGTCTTTATTTCATAAATATCCTCGGTGAATATTATTCTCTTACTGTCGGCAAGGGAAGTGTCAAGTCCTATATATTTTTCGGCCGCATCGTAATGCGGTTCAAATGCATATTTGCTTATATACAAGGGGGCTTTTTTGTTTGTTTCGAGAAAACGTTTTATCCCCCCGCCGTGATCGTAATGTCCGTGCGATAGGATAGCTATGTCAATTTCTGCTAAATCAATACCAAGTTTTTCGGCATTGTGTGCAAAGCTTTCCGTCTGTCCCATATCAAAAAGAATCTTGTGTTGTTCGGTCTCTATGTAAAGCGATAGTCCGTGTTCTGCGGTAAGCTCTTTATTGTCTGTTGTGTTTTCAATAAGACATGTTATGTGCATCCCTTTTGCTCCTTTAATGTGTTTCTTTACAATAAAAATTCTATCATATTTTTTACTGTTTGTAAATATCCTTTTTGCAACTTGAATTATGTTTATTCTATAATATACCCCTCCGAAAGTGTTTGATTATCGGAGGGGATTTCTAATGTTTTGATGTGAGTTTAATTTCCACCGGGACCGTCTCTGCGTTCACGTATATCGGTAACTTCAAGCTTCCCTTGAATCTCTCCCGGATTAATAAGCGGTTTCGGTTTTCTGTCTTCGTGCTCCTGTTCTCTTCTCGGGTATTCAATTTCTACCACTTCTATCACTCCTTTCAAATGTCATTGTGTGCATTTTTGTTTCAATTCATTCAAATCATTTGTTGGAGGCAGACAGCTATGACCTATGCATATATAATACGTTGTTTTTTTATTCTTTAGCGGGTATTCCTCTGTAGGTCGCTGTAAAATTTTTACCTCGGCATTTGTTGGCATTACAAAGGGTAAACTGCTTTTTTGTGTTTGTGCATCAAGCACAACGGTTATTTTAGCTTTCGTTCTTTTTTGCTCTGACAAGGCTGTCAAAAACATTGCGTGTCCCGCCGGGGAGAGTGATGCTTCATTAGCAACAAAGGTCAACTGACGTTCCAATTCGTTTTTGTATTTTTCTTCGTCGGTGAGAAGTGATAAAAAAACAAGATTATATGCCATGAGAGAATTTCCGCTTGGAATTGCTCCGTCGTATGTCTCTTTGGGGCGTAAAATAAGTTCTTCGTGATGCTTACCGTACAAATAAAATCCGCCCTCACCGTCTCCAAAATCTGATATCACCTTATCACACAACAATTTTGCACGTTCCAAATATTTGTTCTCAAAAGTAGCTTGATAGAGTGCCAGTTGTGCGAAAATATATGCGGCATAATCGTCTAAAAAACCGCCCACACCTTTTTGTCCCAGATGAAAGCTTACATATAAAAGCTCACCTTTACACATATTATTTTGAATAAAGTTATCAGCTTTTTTGGCGGCGGAAAGGTATATTTCTTTTTTGCTGACAACATATAACCGACACATAGCGGCTATCATAAGTCCGTTCCATGAGCATATTATTTTTTCGTCTCGGTGCAAAGAATACCGCTTCTTTCGGTAATCGTTAAGAAAAGGCAGTAGCTCTTTAAATGATTTGTCTTTGTAATCGCTTTTCAATAGATTCGGGATATTCTTTCCTTCAAAATTGCCTACAGATGTAATATCAAAATGGGTGTTGAACTTTTCTCCGTTTTCTTGTCCCAAAACAGCGATGACCTCGTTAGGTATGAATAAATAATATTCTCCCTCTTTGCCTTCGCTGTCTGCATCCTGAGAGCTGTAAAAGCCTCCTTCCGAGGACGTCATTTCATGCAAAATATAATTTGCTGTCCTTTCTGCTATTTCTAAATATAAAGTCTTTTCCGTTACGGAGTACGCTTTGCAGTAGGCAAGTATAAGGAGGGCGTTGTCATACAGCATTTTTTCAAAATGCGGAACAAGAAATTTTTTGTCCGTCGAATATCGGCAAAATCCACCGCCAATATGGTCAAACATTCCGCCTCGGTACATCTGTATCAATGTGTGCTCTGCCATATTGATACAATTTACGTTTTTGCAGTCTTCGTAATAACTTAGTAAAAACAGCAAGTTGTGAGGTGTGGGGAATTTTGGAGACCTCCCAAAGCCGCCGTGATTTTCGTCATATATATGAGTGTATTGTTCTATTGCAGAATTAAATAAATCAATATCAGCTTTGACACTCAATCCGTTGGATTTGTTTAAATGTTGTATAAGTTTGTCACACTGTTGCAATAAAGCATTACGGTCGGTAATCCATTTTTCGTGAATTGCAAGAAGGAGCTCTCGGAGTCCAATCATTCTCCCCTTTGTTGTTTTTGGAAAGTATGTTCCTGCAAAAAAAGGTTTTTGGTCTGCTGTCATAAAAATACTGGTTGGCCAACCGCCGCTTCCCGTAAATGCCACACATACCGACATATATACGCTGTCTATGTCGGGGCGTTCTTCCTTATCCACTTTAATTGATATAAAATGTTTATTCAGTAAGTCGGCTATCTCTTCATCTTCAAAGCTTTCATGTGCAAGTACGTGGCACCAATGACAAGCACTGTATCCAATGCTTAAAAATATCGGTTTGTCTTCTTCCCTTGCTCGTTCAAAAGCCTCTTGACACCAAGGATACCAGTCAACGGGATTGTCTTTGTGCTGGAGCAGATACGGACTGGTTTCTTTTGCTAATCTGTTGCTCAAAAAATCACCTCTTTCATGTGTTTTTATCTTTTGCAGTATTGAAGATATTTATGCGAAAATTTGGCAGGTATGTCTTGTTGCGTTGGTTGCAAAGACTATTTGTAAATATATTTTGAGGTGAAAAAATGGATAAAAACAATATGCCCATAGGATTCGCTATGGCACTTGCACAGAATCCTAAGGCAATGGAAAAATTTGCATTACTCAGTGAAGAAAAAAAGCAAGAAATTATTGCAGGAACTCACTCGGTAAATTCAAAGAAAGAAATGCACCAATACGTAACGAATTTTGCGGACAATAATTAATACGCTCACGATGAAATGTCTTCAACGGAGTGATATTTTCTCTTCGAGAAATGATATTGAAACCTGCGGTTTCAGTGATATTATATACGCCCCAAACGCCCGCAGGCATATCACTTGCGAAGCAAATATCACCAAACGAAGTGCATACAACTCGCAGTAAGGCGAATATAACTGAAAACGACAAGTTTCTGTCGAAACTTGTCGTTTTCTGAATTATAACGCAATTTTTGATACGGGTTGCACCCGGTTGCAAAAGTTGCATTGAAATGCAACCCAAGAAGTGTATGCAACCGACCGACAAATTGGAATTCACCTAACTTCTAAATCGACAATAGCACGATACATCAGCACAAGTCCTGCGCTGAGTAGTGCACCGCCCACAATGTCCGTAAACCAATGAACACCGGATATAAGTCTTCCTATTACCATAAAAGCAATAAATGCAATGATTGTAACAACAACGATATTACGGAGCACTTTGTTCTTTATACGACTATTAAATTGCATGACAGCCGTTGGCATAACGCACATCACAAGCAAGGTTGTTGAAGATGGGTAAGATGCTTCCAAATATCCGTTTATAAGTACCGGCCTGTAATTGATTACGACGCTCTCGAAAAACAAATAGACGGCAATCGTGACTATATAAAACCCACCCAAAACAAAAATGTCGTAATCCACCTTGCGTATGCTTTTTCGCTTGATCCACTGCACCAGTCCAAGTATGCCGAATCCCATGCACACAAAGAGCGGCACAAGTCCGAGCCAATCCGTTATGGTGTAAAGTCCCCAATGCACGCCCGTCAGATTATGGACGAAACCATTGATGCCGGCAAATCCCACAGATGAACCTTGCGGGCCAATCGCACGCACATCCACAAAGCAAATTGCCACCGTCCACAGCACAAACGCTGTAAGCAAACACATTGAAACAATAAAGCTTTTTCTGATTCTTTTCATTTTCTCTACCATCCTTTTTGTTTGTATTTTGGCTTTTGCCCGAATACAAGTTTAGGGAAAGATGTTGAAAAATGAAAGAATTGAGCCGTCACATCGGTGATACGTTTCGTATCATTGCCGCTTTATCAACATTAAAGTCTTGATAATCAAAAATGCGAATACAAATGCCGCCGCATAGGGTTGCTGACTTATAACAAACAGGCATACTCCAACTGCACTTAATGCCAACGACAAAATACTCTTGTACTGAGTCCAAAGTCTGTGACGATAGTTTTGTAGTGCAAAGGTTGTAATACCCATCACTATCATAGTACCTACAAAAACAATGTATGCTATTTTTAGGTACGGCTGAATACTGTTCAAAACAAGGAGTGATACTTCTTGAATAATACCATCCGCTTTTTGTCCGAAGAATGGTAGAAATAGCAACAAAGCCATACTGCAGTCAAGCAGACCGAAAACCAAGTCTCGAATCGTTCGTTCTTTTTGCTTGGTATCTTCTTCTGCTATGGTCAGCAATTCATCGCCTGACAGTAATTCATCAATCGTCACCTCGAAAAACTTTGCGATTGCTTTCAAGGAATCTATATTGGGATACCCTCTGCCCGACTCCCATTTTGAAATTGCAGTTCGGGAAATATAGAGATACTCTGCAAGTTCCTCTTGGGTAAGTCCTTTTTGCTTTCGGAGCTCCTGTAGTTTTTCATTGAATTCCATAATAACACTCTCTTGCTAATTCATATTCATCGAACTGATTATATCATATAATTATGAAAATTTCTACCATAACGAAAAAGGCGGGGTTTATTCAACCTCAATCTCTGTTCCGCTTTTGAATCGGAATGTTATTCTGTTTTTTACGATGAAACTATTCTTTTTGACAATGAAATTTATCTCCACAATGAAACTAATCTTTTTTGAGAAAAATTTCATTGTGATATTCGGATTCTTTATTCCTGCTTTTTTGCAGTCCCGAAAGGTGCGAAAAGCGGTGACCCATACCCACAATGAAATTGTTCTTTTCGCCGGAAATCTGAAAAGCCTTATGACACAAGGGTTTTTGCAAAAGGAAAAAGCACGATAGTTAGCTACACTTTGCAAGGCGATTATTATTTCAGAGATTGTGCTGACCTGATATCGAAATGTAAATAATCTCAAACAGATGGTCAGCACAATCCTTTTTAGGGAAATGAAAGTAATTTCAAAATATCATTTCAAAACTATAATCATCAATCATATCGAAAAGTAAATCATCAATCATACAAGAGCCATATTTAGTAACATCATAAATACAAATTATTATCATTTAATGTTATCTATAATAAATCTATCATTAACCTATATGGCTCTTAAAAGGAAAGTCCGCAGTGCATAATACACCCACTGTCAAAGGTGTGTACGAACTTCCATTTCTTACTGATTCTTTATTGACGCGGGTGTATTTGCCCTGCTCATCCCGGCTCTCCGACGTCGTCTCCGAGCCGTTTCTATCTGACTATCGTCCAATAGAAACGGCTCGGCTCCCAAAAAGAGAGTCATAAATCATTTCTAAAGGACAATCATCTATCATCATAGAAATGATAGTCATAGCACCTGCTTTGTGGTTTGTTCGTTATTCTCTTCGGCTTCCTGCAGCTTGTCATTCATTACACGAATGACAACTTGCAGAGAGCCGAAGGTTTGTTTAGCAGGTGCAACTTTCTCTCGAAAAGTAAATCATACACTCTCGAAGAGATAGTCATAAATCATCCCGAAACAAAAGTTCTGTTCTGGTATTCTGCTGTAAAATAAGGTTAGTAGGTGGCTTAATCTATTAAACTTTTCGCAAGATTAATAGATTTTCCGTGCGTGTTCTCTTGAAATCCAAGAGTGCAAACAACCTTGTATTGCTTGCTGACGCTACGCCGAGTGCAAGGCATTTCAGCCTTACCGAGACTAAAGGCTCGTTCGGCAGGGATTTTCATTTTGTATATTAACTACGATTAAATCCCAGAAACTTCGTATGCAATTCCCATAAGGGCTGGAGATTTCCCTTAATGGACGGTAGCACCACCGCTCGAGCAGTTTTATTTACCGACGAAACTCTCAAACGTCGTGGATTCCATAATTTTCGTCAATAACTTAAGCCGAATCCAAGCCGCCGTTACGCACTTATTTTCGTTCACAGACACTGTTATAAGTGAAAACAGGTTCGCAGTCGAACAATCCTTATTTCGTAACGGCTCTGCTATCCGCACAGCAGGCTGACGGAAGTTAAATCCATCACGCCTGTCAAATAATAATTTCCTGTTTTTTCTTGCCTCATCATTTGTAATACGGAAGTATTACTGCTTTCTTCGGCTTCGACCTCTCAAAAAATTATTTATTTGCAGGTCGAAGAGTTTCTCCGTTCGCCTTTTTTAGAAAGACGAAGCGTGAAATTCGTAGTAAGGCTGCCGCCTTGCAAGAATGAACGCAAGTAAAGCGGGAAAAGGCGACGAGCGAAACCGTAATGTGTTTAACTCCCGTCAGCCTGTAATTCACATTACCTTTGTGAAGGGCTTTGTATATCACGACTTTTCCTACTCCCATTCTTCAGACCACCACGTGAAAGTGGGTTCTGATTTATTGCGGGAAATCATAAAACCGAGCAACGTAATAGGTCGATTAAAAATGTGTCGCCTATCTTACATATATCACCCTGTCCGTTGCCGTAACTGTGATAGCTCTTTAATTCCATATTTCCACTTCTTCGGTTATACGGATAATCAACCTTAGAGCATCGACTGATGAAGTTATACCTTAACTTCAAAGATTTTTCTGCTAGTGATTCTCAGTCCGTCGCAGATCTCAGACTGTAGCACTCGACACCAAAGCATTGGTGCAACTAACTTCCCATCACAATTTAGCAAATGAATTGCTCTGACTTTTGAATCCTCCTTTTATGGTTCTTTTTTGCTCCGTCACTTACCGAAGACAAAACATAAAAGCAGGCAAAGAGCAACAATAATATACAATCATTTTTATTGCTCTTTGTGTTCACTCCTTCTTAATTATGAATGAAGTATAGTCAGTTTAGCATGTGATTTTTTAAACGTCAATAGATTTGCCTGATGTGTTGTTTGACAAACGATACACCGGAACTTTTACTTGGTAATATTTAAAAAATCCCATATTGAGCAGCCAAAATATGCTGCCATTTCAAACAAAGATATAGTGGACGGATCGATTCTTCGGCTGAGAATGTCGTGAATATATCCCGGCGATTTGCCAAGCTTAATACTTAATTCTCGATAGGACATATCACGCTCGTCCAAAAGTTTGTCCAACTTCTTTTGGAAGGCATACCAATAATTTTCGTACTCTGTTCTGTCTAACATAGAAAAACCTCTTTTACATAAAAAATTAAGAGCCGCGACACCGCGACTCTTTGATAAAAATGTAAAAAAGGTTATATACGACTTTCAAGAAAACATTAATTTTAAGAAATTATTGTTTTATAAGTGTATATGTACCGCCTGATGTTCCTTCGCCACCGATGATTGTCAGTGTATTATTTTCAACCTTGAAGGTATACATGCAATCATGCACAGCTTCGTTTCCAAAATCCATACTTAGCGTATTCCCGTTAATTTTATAGGAATATTCATAGTGAGTATCTGATAAGCACATACACCCTTTGCCGTATCCATCAAATTCATATTTCGTGTACTGATCATACACCCAAGCACCACTTAAAGCATCGGCTTTCGTAGGATCGTTCTTTGTATCACTTGGCATAAACAAAATGATTGACACGATTGCAATGATCACTATCACAATAGCCAATCCTACAACAGTCATCATTCTTTGTCTTTGGCGTCGTTTTCGAGCTGCAATTCTTGCATTGTATCTTCTATATGATTGTGGCTCAGATTCGCTTGTGTTTTGCCTTATTTGCCCATTTTCTTCGTTATACATAATTCTTTATCCTCTCAAAAGAATGACGGCAACGAGAAGACTCGTTGCCGCCATTATAATGCTTACAAATTATCTTGCTCTCTTTTTGTTAACTAAAGGCAGTACTACAATTCCACATGCAGAAATTGCGAGAAGTACAAACCAGAGAAGAAGATTACTGTTATCTCCGGTCTGAGGAGAAGAAGGTTCTTTATCAGTAGCTTCAGCAAGAGGAAGTTCCTCTGTCACCTTATGGCCGCATACAGAACAGGTCTTTTCCTTTGAACCCTTTTCAGTAGTAGTGGATTCCTTGGTTACAGTCCAATCACCATAGGTGTGAGCTGCGGTTTCGATCTTGTTACCGCAAGCGCATTCTTTCCAGTGATTTTCAGCATCGGTGTTTACCCATTCGCCGTAGCTGTGTTCACCCTTTGCAACAACGGTGTCTTCAGCCTTGATTTCAGTTTTTGCTTCTGCATCAGCAAAGAGCAACGAACAGCCGGAGCAGGTGTAGTACTTAATATTACCTGCTGCTTCGTGAGTTGCAGGGTTTGCAGGTACTTCGGTGGTCTTGTGACCTGCAGGAATGGGTTCGCCATCCTTGATCTTGGTATTACAATCCTTGCACCAAATATCTCCGGTATATCCATCCTTGTCGCAAGTAGCAGGAACAGCACCCTTGATTTCGGTTTCGCCGACATGCTTATTAGCATCGACAGTGCCGTATTCTACATTACAGGTGGTGCAAACAGCTTTTGCCTTGCAAGTAGCAGTACCACCACTATGCTCTGCTTTATCAATCAAGTTACCGCAACCAACGGTCTTACATTCTTTCCAGTGATGAGTCGGATCGGTAGACCAAACGGATTCTGGCACATGTGAACCAAATTCCGTTGCTGTTCCAGCAGACACAAATGCATGACATTTATTACACATTTGATCACCTGTATATCCTTTGTTTTGGCAATCTGCTTCTTTTGAATTTATTAAATATGTGCCACCAACATGATTTTTTGCGTCCACACTACCATTAGTAAATATTTCGGTTGCACTTGCAATTTTACAAATCTCGCAGCTTTTGTAATATTCAGCAGCAGACACACAAGTAGCAGCGGACTTTAAGTATTTTGCGTCAACAACTTCTTTGTAGGAATGATCTGCCATTGAGCCGTATGCATTATTGCAAGTAGTACATATTGCCTTAGTCATACATGTTGCAACGCCACCGGAGCATACACTAACATTCGACTTGTCTCCACACCCTGAACATTCTTTCCAATGCTGTGTCCCATCTGATACCCATTCGGTTTTATAAGAATGCGAAACAGTTCTAGTAGCTCCGCAGATATTACAAGATGCATCACACGTATTATCGTAAATATGTTTTGTTGCATCAGTACTGCCGCTGATAAAGGTGGAATTATAATTTTTTACCCCACATACAGAACAACTCTTATAATATATGGCCGCACTTTGACAAGTGGCTTCCGTTTTTAAATTAGAGGAAGATACTTTTTCAATGTAATTATGTGTTGATGTTTTAGGGATGGTTTCGGTCTTTGTTGCTCTACAAACAGAACAAGTGTATTTTTTGGTTCCAGTATTTTTGCAAGTTGCTGCTGTAGTAACTGTTCCAGCACCCCAAGAATGAGTATGACTTACTATAGAGAAAGTTTTATTAACTGTTCCGGTATAGTCGCCAATGCCTTCAATAGTGGCTGTACCAGTTCCCACATTTTTATTGTTTTTATATGTAACAGTAAAATCTCTATTTAACCTTAATGTAGAACCATTACCGTAAACCGTTACATTTGGATATATTGGGTTTCCGTCTTGATAGTAATATTTATTCCCATCATCAAAAGTTACGCTAAAGTTTGATGATGAAATATCATGATTTTCCATTTGTACACTAACATATACATAATGTCCGGAAAAACGTTGAGTACTATCTACCCACAAATAATATTCATTGTATGCATACATAGTCGTCCCTGTCTCAGGAGAATAGCCGTATTGAGAATCTATCATATTATGAGAACTATCATAAAGTTTTATGTTTAAATACTCATTTGAGCTGGCGCTAAATATGTAATAATTTGTTTCTGTAGGTCTAAACTTAAACCAAGCTTGATAATCAAAATCAACGCATGACATATACTTTGTGGCTGTAGAGTTTAAACCTACAGATGTTGCACCCATCATACTACTATAATCATCGTTTACGGCAGCAAATACATTTATGGTGGCTGAAAACAACAAAATTATTGATAAAATAATAGCTAACGTTTTTTTCATTTGTATTCCTCGTTTCTTTTAATGAAGTTATTTTATAAAACAATTTAATAACATTCTTTATATTAGTCCAATAGTCGAACATATTCTTATGAATCTTAATAATTGGTTAACCGCTTTCGGTGATAAAATAAAATTCTTCACCGTTTTTGTTTTTTCTTGTATCTCAATATATTTTTCGAGATACACTCATCTGTCAGTCCATTAAACCTTTCCTCTCTTTCAACTCCGTTTTCTGCAGATGATTTTTTGTATCCAGTTTTTGTTTGAGCAATAATGACATTCTAATCTCTGCATAACTTTTTCGTATTCATTCCAAATTTTATCCGTGTCTTGTATTTCACGTCGATTTTCTAAAAAAACTTTCATTTCTTTTTGATATTGACCAAGCAAGCGTTTGCCACTCATCTTTTGCAATATTTTAAAGTCATAGATTTTATTATTAACCCCAATACAGAAATACTCTATATCCCTCAAATAATCAATTTTTTCAATATCTGTCATCGCAGATATTTCAAGGGGATATTTTTCGCGGAATTTTGAAAAATTATCGATTGTTAAAATCCGTCTTTCTCTTTTGACACTATGATTAAATACGCATACAGAAATAACAGCGCCAGCAACCGTAGCAACGCTCGCTATGATTTCAAAGGTTTGTGCAATACACATATTACACCTTCTTTCTATTCTCACATTCTCAAAAAGTACACCTTTTGGAACTATTATTATATTGCATATTCTATCACAAAAGTTCTTAATATGCAACCCTTTTTAATAATATTTTGAAGATTTTGGAAAGCAATTTTGATTTATAAGTTGTTTTTGGGCACATTCTCAAAAGGTGTACCTTTTGGAACTATTATTTTTTGATTAAATTGTGTTCTCTGACCTTTCTGTAAAAGGTGGATTTGCTAAGTCCTGTCAGTTTCAAAACTTCAGAAGTTGTTATTTGTCCCTTTTCCCACTTCGCAATAAATTTATCAAAGCTGTCAGGCGTAGGAATCTCCGGTCTACCAAATTTAACACCTTTAGCTTTTGCAGCAGCGATGCCTTGCGCCTGTCGCTTCTTTATATTCTCACGCTCGTTCTGTGCCACAAAGGAAAGGATCTGCAAAACAAGGTCAGCAATAAAAGTACCCATCAAGTCCTTGCCGTTACGAGTATCAAGCAATGGCATATCAATTACACAAATATCAACACCAATATCCTTTGTCAGTATCCGCCACTGCTTTTGAATATCCTCGTAATTGCGTCCTAAGCGGTCGATACTTAATATGTAAAGCAGATCTCCCGCCTTTAATTTCTTGACGAGTTTCTTATACTGCGGCCGTTCAAAATCCTTGCCCGACTGCTTATCGATATATACATTGCCTTTCGGCACATTATTTTCGCCCATAACAATAAGCTGCCTGTCCTCGTTCTGATCGATACTCGATACTCGCACATAACCATAAACATTTCCCATAATATTACCTCCTGTGCCCAACATTATTTTACAATGTTCGGACTAATTTTGTTTTTAGATAATATAGGGAACATTGAAATACGACTTTCAAGAAAACATTAATATAATAAAAAACTGCACATAAACCGAAGTTTAATATGCAGATAATATATTGACTAACTGCACATAATAAGATATAATTATATGCAGTAAAGGAGTGTATGATATGAGAAAATTTGATTATTCGTTTTTAAATAATGGTTTACTACCCGCCAATCTTATTAATTTAACTTCAAGCATTGCATCTTTGAAAACTATGGCAGGAGTACGTAAAGAAGAATATGCAAAGGTTTTTACGGAACTTGAGGCGGTAGCGAAGGTGCAGTCGGTTAAGAGTTCTAACGCCATTGAGGGCATTGTAACAAGCGATGAACGTATTGCCGCAATTGTAAATCAGGATAGTGCACCTTTAAATCATACCGAAGGTGAAATTGCCGGTTATCGTGACGCCCTTAACGCTATTCATCTGAATCATGACAATCTTGATTTAAGAGAGTCTGATATTTTAAGACTGCACGAAACAATGATGCAGATCGCAGGTTATGAATATGGTGGTCAATATAAAACTGGCGATAACTATATTATAGAAGAAGATAAGAACGGTAATAGAAAAGTAAGGTTTAGGCCTACGCCTGCTTCCGAGGTAAAAGAAGCAATGGAGCAATTAGAACTTGCCTATATGGAAGCACGTAACGATGCTAATATTAATCAGCTTCTGTTGATTCCTTGCGTTGTTCTTGATTTCTTGTGTATTCACCCTTTTAGAGATGGCAATGGTAGAATGTCTAGACTTATATCTTTACTTTTGCTCTATAAAAATGGCTATGATGCTGGCAAATATGTATCTTTCGAAGAACAGATTAATAACTATAAGGCATTTTATTATGAAGCACTTCGCGAATCTTCTATAGGTTGGCATGAAAATGAGAATACCTATATTCCTTTTATAGAAAACTTCTTGTCCACATTATATATGTGCTATAAAGAGCTTGACAAACGCTTTGCAGTTGTAAATGGAAGAAAGATTACTAAAAAGGCTCGAATTGAGGCAACTGTGCTCAATAGTTTAGTTCCTATTTCTAAATCTGAAATCTGTGATATCTTGCCTGATGTAAGTCCCACTACCGTTGAGGCTGTACTAAGTGTTATGGTAAAGAACGGTCAGGTTAAAAAGATAGGACAAGCAAGAATGACACGATATATTAAGGCTTAAGGGGAATCATAATGAAAGCGATTCAAATAAAAAAGCATCAAGTTGCGGCAATAGAAGCTATAAAAAATGCGGTTAACAATAAGCAACCCGAGATAACGATTGAAATGGCGACCGGAACAGGAACAAGCCTGATTTTGGCAAAAGTACTTGAGTATTTGTTAGAAATTGATAAGAAAAAGGTTCTAATTATTACTGGGTCTATTAGCATTAAAGAACAACTAAACAGTTGGATTTTCGAACATTATAAAGACTTAATAAATATTGATAAACACATGGTTGATATTAAGAACATACAATATGTCTATAAAAATCCAAACGTAATTAATGACACATATCATTTTATTATTACATATGACATTCCTCAATCAAATCGGTGCTACGAGATACTATATAAGAGTCAAAAAACAATCATTAATTTTCAAAAGTATAAGAAAAAGCTATTTCCAACAAATGATATTGTTTTTACATATAGCCATCAAGATGCGATTAAAGATGGTATATTTTCACCTGCGATGGATCCAAAATTATATGATATTGCCGCTGAAAGTTTTTGCAAAAGATTATTAGAAAAATTTAATTGTAAAACGATTAATGATATTACGAGTGTTAAGGAAGCGTTTTGGGATTTTCGTTTTTCCAATGAAGGCAAAACAATTTATGTTCAACACAAAAATTTTAAAAGTGAAGATATTTCTCCAAATGAGATTAATACCGTATTAAAAAACATTCTATGGCATAAGTCGCAGCATAAAATTCCCCAAGAAGATATTACACTATTAATTCTTTTTGGCAACGCCTTTGGAATAGATAGAAAAGTGTTATATGAAAAGTTCAAAATAATAGTATGGGATATTTCAAATTTGGTTTTCTATACCCAAAATGATGAATCCCTAGCAAGAGAATTATCCCAGTTAACATATTTCCCAATTGAAGAAATTGCCGGAGAACCAGCAGAAGCTTGGAATTTCACAACCATATCTAGTCCTGATACGGTTGAAGATTTATCTATTATTGCAGATGAGCATATTAATAAGCTGAAGGGGTGCAAGACTGGTCAAGCTAATTCAAGAGAATATGAAGAGATATGTGAAGATATTGTACGGTATTTGTTTAGTGATGCATTTCATTATATGTCTTCACAACACAGAACCGAAGACAAGCATTTTAGGATGGATTTAATTTGTTCATTTAAAGGGATAAATGAGAAAACCCATGCTTTTTGGCAATTATTGGCTCAACATTACAATACTCGATTTGTTGTGTTTGAATTTAAAAATTACAGTACTACAATAGATTAAAACTTAATTTATATAACCGAGAAATATTTATTTAATCCTGCATTGCGTAATGTTGCGATTATAATATCAAGAAAAGGTTTTTCCGATTCAGCAAAGTTTGCATCTGCTGGTTGTCTAAAAGAACATGGGAAATTAACTTCAAAAAAGAATTTATAGAGAAAGTCGAAGCGATAGGTTTTTCTGTAGGAGATACACTTTAGATTTATAAAAATAGAAGCATGGGGCATTTATTTTGTCGCATGCTTCTATTTTATTTTAGGTTGC
Organism: Eubacteriales bacterium; assembly: GCA_045658315.1. Taxonomy (GTDB): domain Bacteria; phylum Bacillota; class Clostridia; order Oscillospirales; family CAG-272; genus RGIG1995. The sequence continues at coordinate 20,692 of JAZOUV010000094.1, read as the reverse complement.
CATCACAAATCACAAACAAAGTTAATCCTAAACATATAAGAAAAACACCGGTAGCTATCTGAACCTTATACAATAAAGCGTAATATCCAGTCTGTAAATTTATTGCTATCATTAATGCTAATACAATCGTTTTAAAAATCTTCATTTCAATTCTCCTTTTATGTATGAAATTCATTGAAACGAAGAAGTGGCAGGACAGAGCGACAAACTCTGTACTGCCACAAACAAAGGCTATTTAACATCTTTTAAGAAAACAACAAACCCGAATGTTTCACCAATCGGTAAAAGGTTCGGGTTTGAATGCTTTGGTGCGGGTGACAGGAGTTGAACCTGCACGTCGGGGACACTAGATCCTAAGTCTAGCGCGTCTGCCAATTCCGCCACACCCGCATTTTTTAGGTTAAATGTAATAGTGAATAGTGAAAAAGTAAAAGTTTCACTAATCTTGACCCTGTCATTCTATCATACTTTTTCTCTTATGTCAAGGTAATCTGTCGCATCTGTTTATCCTAATTTTAAAAAAATCAAAAATAGACCTTGACTTTCTTTGACCTTTGTGTTATAATGCAACCGAGAGGAAAGTCAAAGAAAGTCAAAGTCAATGGAAAGGGGCTTTTAAATGCTTATATCAGACGCTATTGCTAAATTAATAGAACAAATGATAAACGAGGGAGAGGGAGCCGCTGAAATAAAAAGAAATGACCTTGCGGGGCAGCTCGGCTGTGTTCCCAGCCAGATAAATTATGTAATTACCTCGCGGTTTACTCCTGAAAGGGGGTACATAATCGAAAGCCGGCGCGGTGGGGGAGGTTATATTCGTATAATCCGAAAACAAATGGGAAAAGACGAATATCTTATGCATTTTCTCTACGCTATAGGTGATTCAATAGACGAAAAAGAGGCAATAGCTTTCCTCGGTAATCTTATTGATCAAGAGGTTATCACTGAAAGAGAGTACGTATTGCTTGGCAGTACCGTATCAAATGCCGCACTTGGCAAATTGCCCTCACCTATAAGAAATTCTGTCAGGGCTGACATCTTGCGACACATTATTTTACGCCTTATGAAGTAAAATCTATCATATATCGTGTAATCAATTATCGTGTAATCAATTTAAACCATGTTGAGTGTTTTGGCTTATATTTAAGCTAAAATTGAAAGGACGGATATTTAATGATTTGTAAAAACTGTGGAAAATATAATGCAGAAATCTATTACAAGCAAACGGTAAACGGACAAACGCAGGAATATGCTCTCTGTTCAAAGTGTGCTGAAGAATTAAAAAAAGAGGGAAAACTCAATATAAAAATACCTTCACTCTTTGATGAATTTGATATGGGGCTTAGTTCGGGTGTATTCTTTGGACTTAATGATCTTTTCGGTCTGCCATATGATAATCAAAAAGCGAAAATAAGTGAAAAGAAAAAGTGTACTCTTTGTGCTTCCACCTTCGACGATCTTGTAAAAAACGGCAAAATAGGCTGTGCAAAATGCTACGAAATCTTTGCCGACGAGCTTAACACGAGTGTCGAGAGCATACACGGCAAAGCAAAATATATGGGTAAGAAACCCCAAAAATATAAAGCTAAAGAAACCAAAGAAGACAAAATAAAAGCTCTAAAAGCAGAAATGAAGTCGGCTATCAAAGCACAGGAATTTGAAAAAGCGGCTGTACTTCGCGACGAGATACGCGAACTTGAAAACAACAATTAAAGGGGGAATAATTTATGGCATGGTATAACAAAGCGGGTAAAGAAAACGACGTTGTCGTCAGCTCGAGAATAAGATTTGCAAGAAATATTGCCGATTATCCCTTTGATTCAAAAATGGACGAAACTTCGGCAAACGAAATAATCGAAAAGGTTTCATCGGTATTGGGAAATGACTTTGAAAGGATTGATTTCAAAAATCTTTCTTCGGTCGAATCCGGAGCACTTGTTGAAAAGCACTACATCAGTCCTGATTTTGCAAAAAAGAAAATGCCTCACGCATTGCTCAAAAATGATAAAGCTGACGTCTCTGTTATGGTATGCGAAGAAGATCATATCAGACTTCAATGTATACTTCCGGGGCTCTCTCTTGATGAGGCATATAAAAATGCCTGTATCTATGACGACATATTAGACCATAATCTTAATATAGCGTTTAGTGAAAAATTAGGATATCTTACCCATTGTCCCACAAACCTGGGACTTGCCATGCGTGCATCGGTAATGGTATTTTTACCTGCCCTAACTATAACAAGGTCAATGGAAAATCTTTCGGTGCAGCTGTCTAAGCTCGGCTTTATCGTTCGCGGTATGTACGGTGAAGGCTCTCAGCCCGAGGGCTGTCTCTATCAGATTTCCAACCGTATTACCATGGGCGTTACCGAAGAAGACACTATAAAGAGACTCAACGAAATAGTCAAGCAGATATGCGAAAAGGAACGCAAAGCGAGGGAAATGCTTAAAAGCGACAATTACTCCGCCCTTGCAGATAAAGTATGCAGAGCCTACGGCGTTCTCAAATATGCAAGGGTCATAAGCTCAAAAGAATTCTTGAAGCTTTTTGCCGATGTAAGAGTGGGTATAGCTTTGGGTATTATTGAGGGCTTAACATATGAGACCTTGGGTGAAATAATGATAGGCGTTTTGCCTGCAAATCTTGTCCTGCACAACGGCGGCAAGGTAATAAGTGATTTTGAAAGAGATGTATTGCGTGCAGACTATATCAGAAGTACTATCGGCTGACAGTCTGCCTCCAAATGTGAAAGGGGGAACAAATACTATGAATAGCAGATTTACTCAATCGGCACAGAATGCACTAAACTCGGCACTTGAATTTGCGAGAGAGTTCGGTCACACCTATATCGGAAGTGAGCATATCCTGCTCGGGCTTATGGCTGAAACTGACGGTGTCGCATCAAAGCTTTTATCTTCAAGGGGAGCAGAGCTTGAAAGCATTAAAGAAACAGTAAAAGAAATAGCGGGCGAGGGCAAACAAACTAACGTCGGTGCGGCGGATATGACTCCGCGTACAAAGAAGATAATCGAAACGTCCGCCTATCAGGCTATGAGGCTTGGTCAAAACTATATCGGAACGGAGCATCTTTTGCTTGGGCTTATTGCCGAAAGCGACTGCGTGGGGGTAAGAATACTTGCTTCCAAAGGTGTCAATATAAATGACCTTGCCACCGATCTTGTAAACTATATCAAGGGGGTTGACGACGGCAGTTTTGACGATATTCAGACTTCGGGCGTAAAAAATTCGGCAGACATAAGAAAAAATAACGGCAAATCTCAGCTTAAGGATGCACCTACCCTAAAGCAATACGGCAGAGACCTTACTGCTTTGGCAAAAGAGGGTAAACTTGACCCTATCATTGGTAGAGACACCGAAACACAGAGGGTAATACAAATTCTTTCAAGAAGAACAAAGAACAATCCCTGTCTTATCGGTGAACCCGGAGTTGGTAAAACTGCAGTTGCCGAGGGGCTTGCTCAAAAAATAGTTGAGGGCAACGTTCCCGAAACGTTGTCAGGTAAAATACTTGTTACACTTGATATTTCGGGTATGATCGCAGGTGCAAAATACCGCGGCGAATTTGAGGAAAGACTTAAAAACGTTATGTCCGAAGTTGCAAAAAATCCTAATATTATATTGTTTATCGACGAAATACACACAATAATAGGTGCAGGTGCCGCAGAAGGTGCTGTCGATGCCGCAAATATATTAAAACCTGCCCTTGCAAGAGGGGAAATGCAGGTCATCGGTGCAACTACCATTGAAGAATACAGAAAGCACATCGAAAAAGACGCGGCTCTTGAAAGACGTTTTCAATCGGTCATGGTCGGCGAGCCTTCAAAAGAAGAGGCTGTCCTTATTCTTAAAGGCTTACGTGATAAATACGAATCTCATCACAAAGTAAAAATAACCGATGAGGCTATTGATGCGGCGGTTAATCTTTCCACAAGATATATCAACGACAGATACCTGCCCGACAAAGCGATAGATCTTATTGACGAGGCGGCTTCAAAAATCAGAATAAACAATTTTACAAAGCCCGACGGAATTAAGAATATTGAAGAAGAACTTAAAGGGGTCGATTCAGAGCTTGAAGAAGCGGTGAAGGCACAGGATTTTGAGAAGGCTGCGGTTATACGCGACAAGCGTAAAGCAATTACAGAAAAATATGAGGAAGAAAAAAAGGCGTGGAAAGACAAAGCGGGCGGCGAAAAACTTGCGGTCGCCTATGAGGATATTGCCGATATCGTAACGCTTTGGACAGGTATTCCCGTTAAAAAGCTTGCGGAAGAGGAGAGCGAAAAACTCCTTAACCTCGAAAAAATCCTTAAAGACAGAATTATCGGTCAGGATGATGCTGTATGTGCTGTTGCAAGAGCGATAAAAAGGGGAAGAATGGGACTCAAAGACCCCAAGAGACCTATGGGAAGTTTTCTTTTCCTCGGTCCTACGGGTGTCGGTAAAACCGAGCTTACAAAGGCATTGGCTGATATATTGTTCGGCGATCCTAATGCGATGATAAGAATAGATATGTCCGAATATATGGAAAAGCACAGTGTTTCCAAGCTTATCGGTTCGCCTCCCGGATACGTGGGCTATGACGAAGGCGGCCAGCTTACCGAAAAAATTAGACGTAAACCCTATTCGGTAGTTCTTTTCGATGAAATTGAAAAAGCTCACCCCGACGTATTCAATATGCTTTTGCAGGTTCTTGAAGACGGTATTCTGACCGACTCACAGGGAAGACGTGTTGATTTTAAAAATACGGTTATAATAATGACTTCTAACGTTGGCGCGTCTGCACTTGAAACCAAGAGAAGTATGGGATTTGCTTCTGCCGATAATACCGAAAAAGAAAAAGAAGACGTAAAGACATTGCTTATGTCGCATCTTAAGCAGACCTTCCGTCCCGAGTTTATTAACCGTATTGACGAGATTATTATATTCAATAAGCTAACACAGCCCGATATTGAAAAAATATCCAATATTATGCTTGACGAGGTCGGCAGAAGAATTGAAGCTTTGGGTGTAAAGATAAGCTTTGATGAAAGCGTAACCAAGCTTGTTTCAAAAGAGGGCTTTGACCCGTCATTTGGAGCAAGACCTCTTCGCCGTACTATTCAGAGGCTTATCGAAGACAGCTTTTCGACCGAAATGCTTGAAGGAAAGATAAAGCAGAGCGACAGCGTAACTGTTAAAGCCGTTGACGGAAAGATAGAATATTGCAAAGAGGAAATGTGATGACCGTAAATGTTATAAAAGCATTAGGTGAATCAATAGTAGATTGTTTTAATGGATATGAAGCATAGTTTTGAAGAAGAATACAGAGAATTCGTTGTTCCTTACGCACCGCCTATTGATAGTAATAGGCGAATAATTGTACCCACGGAAAAGGTGGAGAAGGTAAAGGTTTTAGCACGGCAAATTGCAGAAGCAAAAACAAGCGAAGCACATCATTTAATTGATGGATTGAGTGAGTATAAACGGCAATTTACTGGTCTTTTGGGCGAAGCGGCTATGGAGGAGTTTTTTGGTATCAATATTATTGATTATTCTGTTGGAAACTCCAACACGTACAATGTTGCAGATATGAAAAAGATAGGTCTTAATATTGGTGTAAAGACCGTTGAAATATGGAAATTCCCGATTGTCCATAAAAAACCTTACCGACCAGAGTTGATATGCGTAAAACGAACTGATAACGAAGTCTTGCTTTTCGGTTATGCCAGTATGGATGTTTTAAGGTACTATCAAAAAGACGATTTTATATTAGATAGAAACTTGCGACTTCGCGGAACAAAATCCGCTTTTTATGGGTTTTCAAAACTGGTTGAAGTCAATTCGTTTAAGGAATTAAAAGCAGTATATAGAAAACTGGATAAAGGGGGATAATCAATGGAATCTTGGAAAGAGTTTGAAAAATCCTGTTATCTCTATCTTGTTAGAGAGTACGGAAATATTTGTTCATTTGAACCGCATGGAGAATCTGATTCCACTAACTCGGATATAGAAGTATCTACCAAAAGAAACGGAACATTCTTTATCGAAGCAAAAGAAGATGTCGCTCAATGTGGTCAGTTCGTCTTATATCCAGATGAAGAAAACGGTGAGTTTATTTATTCTCCAAGGAATAAAAGCCGGTTGAACATCTACAGTCAAAATATTATTGACTATATGAACGACAATTTTGAGGGTTTTGTTACAGCCGGCACACGCGGCAAAAACATCAATGTCCCGGAGAGTGTTTTTTGCGGGTGGATAAAGAATTACTATGCAACAAAAAACGTTCGTTTTTTTATAACAAAGGATAGCGACTATATAATATTCCCAATCGAGCGATTTGATGAATACTTTTCTGTGTCTGCTACATACAGAATCAAGAAAAGTGGTTCTAGCTCTCCATCAAAATCTAATGTTCCGGAGATAAGAAGTATATTAGCAAAACGCTGTTGTAATTTTGAGTTGCTTACAAGTGGAAGCAAGTTATATGTTAAGGCAGATGAAAACCTTGGAGGTCTGAAACTCAAGGGTAACAAATATACCTATCTGTTTAATAAAACAGAACGGAACATATATAATATTCGCAAACTATCCAACACACAAAATGCAAATGTTATTTTTACTATCAGTCTTAAAAAAAGACAAGATATGAGAGACTTGCAAGAGTTCAAAAACAGCATTAGATAAACCAAAGGCAGAAAGGATCAACCTTTCTGCCTTTCGCTTTTGAACTTTATGTATATGTTGAGTGCATACTTATATGTGCTTAAATGATATTTGCCAACAGGCAATTCATTATCAGGAAGTGCTGTCATATTTTCATTCTTGCCTTTATTTTGAAAAAGCGACAACAGATACATGCATCCGTCTCTTTTATACTCGGCATCAATATCACAGTTTTTAGCTGAATGTTCTAATTTTTTAAGTCTTGAAACAGTATCGCTCGCAACTTTGCAATTATATCCATTGTCTGCAAGCCACTTTCTAAATGTCAACTCATTCATAGGCAATTCTCCTGATAAGTTCTACCAAATTCAGTTGCAATATATTGGAGAACATCAATAACAACGGAATTTCCAAACTGTTTGTATGCCTGATTATAATTCGAGATAATCTTATAACTGTCAGGATAACCCATAATTCTTGCACACTCTCTGGGAGCGAGCTTTCGATATTTTCCATTTACCAAGTAACCGCCGGTTTTAGCAAATGCACCACCACCGTATGCGGAAAGTGTTATGGCAATACCTTTGGTGCTGTAAATACGTTCGCCTTGACCACCCTTATTTACAATTCCTAAACGAATTGGTTTGTTACTGTATTTATCATCAAGGGTGTTTTCCATAACTGTATCGCTTCGCTTAACATATAACTTGCCGGGAATATCTGCTTCATCCAGAAGGAAATCCTCAACGTGTCTAACCAATTTGAACGGTGTGGGATATGTAAACTCTTTTATACCAAGGTCATTTCTAAAACAAACCATATATATTCTTTCGCGATTTTGGGGAATACCGTAATCAACTGCATTAAGAACTTTTTGGAAAAATGTATATCCGAGCTCTTCCATCGTACTTTGAACAACCGCTAATGTATGACCGTTATCGTGTGTTGCAAAGTTCTTAACATTTTCCATAAAGACAATTTTTGGTCTTTTGCATTTGACAATTCGTGCGACATCAAAGAACAATGTTCCACGACTATCTTCAAATCCGTGCTGCTTACCGCTTATTGAAAATGCTTGGCAAGGGAATCCGGCACAAAGAATATCGTGGTTTGGTATGGTAGTTTCATCCACTTGCGTAATGTCCCCCTCCGGCACCTCACCAAAATTATCGTTATATACTTGCTGTGCGAACTTGTCCCAATCATTTGAATATACACATTTTGCACCCAAGGATTCTAATGCTAAACGGAAACCGCCTAAGCCGGCAAACAAATCGATAAATGTCATATCCTTTAACCATTGCTTTTCAACATCAATCAATTTTATTCCTCCAAGATGTATTTGCAACTATTATAGCGCACTGCGCTATAATAGTCAACGCTTTTTTACATTTATAAAAAAGCAACAGGAAAAAGGGGGCAGGCAAAATCAATTGATTGCACAAAAACAACTTCTATTGACAATCTATTTTCGTTGTGATAGAATACAATGTTAGTACGATATATTTTTTCGGAGATGATTTTAATGAGTAAAAAAACAGTTCTTTGTGTTATGTTTGGCGGTAATTCTACAGAATATGAGGTGTCTCTCAAGTCCTCTTACTCTGTCCTTGAAAGCGTTGACAGAACAAAGTATGATATCGTTAGAGTCGGTATCACAAGATGCGGTCAGATGTTTATATACAACGGAGAAGATGCAAAAATTAAAGATAACACTTGGAAAGACGACAGTGCAAACTTGAAAACGGCGTTGTTTTCCACAAGTTACGGTGATCACGCTGTATATGCGGTTGATGGCGAAGGAAGGGTTGAGCGTGTTGCAATAGACGTTGTATTTCCCGTTATGCACGGTGCGTATTCCGAAGACGGAAGGTTGCAGGGTATGCTTGATATGTGCGGTGTGCCCTACGTTGGTCCCGGCTGTGCTTCTTCGGCTGTTTGTATGGATAAAGCTTTTACAAAAATGCTTCTTAACAACTATGGGATTCCCGTTGCAGGCTGTGTTTATGTTAATAAAAATGATGTCGAAAACGGGTTTGACGGTATAAAAGAAGATGTTGCGGCATTAGGTTATCCTGTCTTTGTAAAGCCTGCAAATTCGGGCTCATCGGTAGGCGTATCCAAGGTAAACAACGAAATCGAATTGAAAACTGCTCTTGAAAAAGCAATTGGGTTTGATAACAAGATTCTTATTGAAGAGGCAATAGTCGGAAGAGAAGTTGAGGTGGCAATTCTCGGTAACGAAAAAGCTGTTGCTTTAACGTGCGGAGAAATTATTTCCGACGCAGACTTTTATGACTATGACGATAAGTACAATAACGGCACTTCTACATATAAAATTCCCGCAGATATCAAAAAATCAACCTGGATAAACCTTAAGCGTACTGCCGAGGGCATATTCCACTATCTTGACTGCAAGGGACTTTCAAGAGTCGATTTCTTTGTTTGCGGTGAAGATGAAAAAATAATTTTCAACGAAATCAACACGCTTCCCGGATTTACTTCAATAAGCCTCTATCCCAAAATGGCGATTGAAAGCGGTTACACCTACAGTGGTATCATTGACGAGCTTGTTAAGCTTGCTTTTGAAGCCCAAAACGGTAAATAGAAATGAGTAAGGTAGTTTGGAAGGGCGGTACTCTTTTGTCGCCCGTACCGCCGGTTATGGTTTCGTGCGGTGATATGGAAAAATCCAATATCATCACTATTGCGTGGACGGGGATTCTGAATTCAAATCCGCCGAAGACCTATATTTCCGTCAGACCGCAGAGATATTCATTTGACATAATCAAAAGTACGAAAGAATTTGTTATAAATCTCACTCCCGTAAACCTTGTAAAAGAAGCAGATTATTGCGGTATCTACACGGGGGCTAAGGTAGATAAATTTGAAAAATGTAAGCTGACGAAATCTGAGGCATCAACGGTTGGCTGTCCTATCATAGAGGAATGTCCCATGAATCTTGAATGCAAGGTTACGGACATTGTCGAACTCGGCTCGCACTATATGTTTATTGCAGACATAACTGCTATTAATGTTGATGAGAGTCTACTCGGAGAGGACGGCAAGCTTCATCTTGAAAAAGCAAAGTTAGCTGCATTTGCTCACGGCGAATATTTTGAGCTGGGCAAAAAAATAGGCACATTCGGCTTTTCGGTCAAAAAGAAGAAAACAAAAAGGAACTATAACAAAAACAAATAATAAAAGGGGATAATTTATATGGCAAAAAAAGTATCGGAATACCTCTGGGAAGACAGAAAAAGAATAGTGTTCGGACTTCCTTGGACATTTACAAAGTACATACTGACAAAGGATAAGCTTCTTATCAGAAATGGCTTCTTGAATACGCAAGAGGAAGAAATAAGACTTTACCGCATAATGGACGTAACATTAAAGCGTTCTTTTTGGGAAAGACTGTTCGGACTCGGCACTATCCATTGCTGTTCTGCCGACAAATCTACGCCTGAGTTTGATATTGTACATGTAAAAAAATCCGGGTACATAAAAAATCTTCTGTCGGATGAGATTGAAAGGGAAAGAACAGAACGCCGTGTAGGTCTCCGTGAATTTATGGAAGGCGAAGAAGGCGGAGATATATCTGACGAAACCGAGTCGGAGCATTAATATAGTTTGAACCAATATAAAAACGGAGCTATGCTTTTCTTGCAAAGCTCCGTTTTTTAGTCCCAATCGTGCTTGTTTTTTAGAGTGTTATATATTTCTATGTAGCTTTCGTGTCTTTCTTTAGCTATCTTTCCGTTATTTACAGCTTCAATAATCTTGCACCCGTCTTCTATCGTATGGGAGCATTTTGTATATTTGCAGGTTCCGAGATAATCCTCAAATTCTCTGAAGGTATATACCAGGTCATCTTTTTTGTAAAAATCAAATCTTGTAAAATCAATAAGGCTGAACCCGGGGGTATCTGCAACATATCCCGTCATACGCGGGTCGTTTGTAAGGTAGTCAAGACCAAATAATTCAACGTGTCTCGTCGTATGCTTACCACGCTCGGTCTTTCGGCTGACATCGCCTGTTTCAAGTCCAAGCTTTGGGAAAAGGGCATTCATAACGGTGGATTTTCCTACTCCCGACGCACCTGCAAAAGCGGATATCTTGCCATTTGCATACAGTTTTACAAATTCTGTAAGCTCTGCCTTATTGCTGTCGATGCTTGAAACGAATACGGTAAAACCACTCTTTTTATATATGTCGGCAATCCTTTCTGCCTCGTGTTCGTCAAGGTCGCTCTTGCTTACGATAATAACAGGCTCAATCTTGTTGTATTCGGCAATGGAAATAAGCTTGTCGGTTATGGGAAGCATAGGCGACGGCTTTGCGACTGCAATAACCGTAAACAGAATGTCGAGGTTTGCTACGGGGGGTCTTATAAGATAGCTTTTACGTTCTGTTATTTCTTCAATAACGACACCTTTGTCGGACTGTTTTAAAACAACGCTGTCGCCTGCATAAGGAGTCACTTTCTCGTGTCTGAAAGAGCCTTTTGCTTTACAGCTTATAATTTGTCCCTCTTCGGTCTTTATATCGTAAAGTCCGCCCAGACCTTTTATAATAATTCCTTTAATAAGTTTACTCATAAATATCAGTCAAAAGAGTCAAGCTGTATACTTTTGTAGTCTTCTTTGTATTCATAAGTAAACTGCTTGTACTCCTCCTCCACCATTTTGTAATAGAGAGCAGTTTTATATTGGTTACGGAGAGTTTCAAAATTTTCATTTACATATTTATCTTCAATGGGCAGACGTTTTACAATGTGGTAACCGACATCGGTCGTTATAATATCGCTTATTTCGCCCTCTTTGAGTTCAAATGCCGTGTATTCAAATTCGTTTTTAAATTCTCCGTGAGTAAAGTAATAACCGTCCTTGTTGTCTTTTAAGTGTGTATCGGCAGAATATTCTTCTTTCAATACTTCAAAGTCTTCTCCGTTTTTGAGCTTCTCAAGAACGGATTTTGCTTTTTCAAGCTGAGACTTTTTTTCTTCTTCGTCTTTAAATGTAAACAAAATATGTGTTGCTCTTACAAATTCTTCCTCAATAGCCTTGCTCAACGTGTTGTCGTCAACCTTAATGATCCCTGATGCTTCGGAAATAATATGCTCGTAAACCAAATATTCAAGTTGTTGCACTTCAAGCACAAAACGGTACACCTCTTCGGTCATATACGATTCTTTTAAAGAATCCCTATATTCCTCGTCGGTCATACCTTCCTTGCTGTTCTTAATAAAGTCGTCAATGTTTGCCTTGTCTTCCTTTGAAAGCTTGATATCGTATTTATCGGCAAGGGCAAACATACCGTATGTTTCTTTTAAAGAGCTGAGAACATAGTCGGTTATCTTTTCAATACCGTTGCCCTCTTGTTCCCAATAGCTATCGTCGCCGTTGTCAAAAAAGGCCTTTGTGTTCAAAAAGAGATATTTATAAAAATCTGTCTTTACGTTGTATCCTCCGAGAGTCATAACTGTTGTTTTATCGGAAGTCCATACCGGAGGATCGCCCTTCTTTCTGCCACAGCCTGCAAAAGATGTAATAATTATTATTAACCCAAGCATCAAGCTCAATAATCTAACTGTCTTCTTCATATTTCCTCCGAAATTTGGATTTTTTTGAGCAAGGCAACTCTCGGGTTGCCCGAATAGTCTTTCGTTACAGCACAGTCAAATCCGTTTTCGATTGCTGTTTGCTTGATCTTTTCTTCCTGATCATAGCCGATTTCAAAAACAAATATACCGTTTTCATTTAGATTACCTTTGTATTCCCTGACCAAAAAGTTATAAAAATCCATGCCGTCAATTCCGCCATCAAGGGCGAGCTTAGGCTCTTTTTTTACGTATTTATCAAGTGCCTCAAGATTTTTTGAGGGAATATACGGGGGGTTTGATACTATTATGTCAAATTTTTCTTTACCCAAAGGTTTGTCAAATATGTCGGCACAAATTAAACTCAGTCTGTCTTCAACGCCGTTAATTTTTGCGTTTTCTGTTGCCATTACAGCCGCGTCGGCTGATATGTCAACTGCAATACCGCTTGCTCTTTCTTTTCTTTTTAATACCGATATTGCAATACAGCCCGAACCTGTGCATAAGTCTGCAAGTCTGCCGTTTTCGGGCAGTCTGTCCAGTACCTTTTCAACAACCCTTTCTGTGTCGCAACGGGGAATGAGACAGCTTTCGTTTATAAAAAATCTGTCCCCGAAAAACTCCCATTCACCTATTATATATGCTGCCGGTGTGCCGTCTTCATATTTCTTAATTGCTTTTTCAAGGTCTTTTCCCTTGAAATACAGTCCTAAAATGTCAATATCGTTCATTCTTTGTTTTCTTCGGAAGTATCTGCTTTTGTCTCTTCCGCTTTTTCTTCGCTTTTTTTGTAGATCTCAGGTCTATATGTTTCCTCGGCTTCGGGAAATTCTTCGTGAAGTGCACACTTCAATGAAGCTATCGCAACCTCGATCTGTGTTTCGTCGGGCTCTCGTGTTGTAATCCTCTGCATCCATAAACCGGGTGCCGATACTATTCTTGTAAATATATTGTCATGCTTGCCTGCAAATCTGATAAACTCATAGCCTATACCTACAGTCAGCGGAAGAGTGAGTAATTTTGATGCAAACTTGAGTATAATATTCGACTTCATTACCGGGAAAGAGTAAACAACCGATGAAACCAATATGCTGAGCAAAAGTATAACAAATATAAAGCTTGTGCCGCATCTGGGGTGGAAGCGTTTGTATTTCTTTACGTTTTCGGATGTAAGCTCTTCGCCTGCCTCGTAACAGAAGATTGTCTTATGCTCGGCACCGTGATATTCAAATACGCGTCTAATATCCTTCATTAAGGAAACAAGCCAGATATAGCCTACAAAAATTGCTATTTTTATACCGCCTTCAACAAGGGTAGCATACCACTTTGTCTCCTCGCCCGATTTGTCAAAAAAGGAGGAGGAAATAAACAAGGGAAGGAAGAAAAATAACCCTACTCCGAGAGCTATGCCGAGTATCATCGCTATGACCATAACAACGTCAAGCAGGCTCTTACCGAATTTTTCTCTCAGCCAAATTTCAAACTTTGTCTCTTCCTCTTCAATGCCGAAAGCATCTGCAGATATCGTAAGTGTCTTCATAGACAAAATAAGGGATTCAATCATATTGACAACGCCGCGAATTATCGGCCAGCCGAGGAACTTGTATTTTTCTTTGACGCTCTTGCACTCATCTTTTGTAACGCGGATATTGCCCTCGGGCATACGAACCGCTAAAGCAAATTCGTCTTTGTTTTTCATCATAACGCCTTCGATGACTGCCTGCCCACCGACAGCACCGAGACGGCAATTTTTTTCTGCCATTTTTATTAACCTCAAAATTTTTATAATATGGGGAGATTTTATTATTCTTTAAATGCTATTATAACACAGTAATCAAAAAAAGTATATAATTTTTTGTAAATAAACTATAATTGGTGTTAAAGTGTGATTGACAAAATCAACAATATTTGATAAAATAATAATATGTATAAGTATGCAAATTTACAGATAGCAGATATATAAACCGAAAGGATTTTGAAAAAATGGCAGCAAAAGCAAAAAAGACCGAAACTGTTACACAGATTCAGGACAAAGAAGCAAAGAAAAAGGCACTCCAAACCGCCCTTTCTCAGATTACTAAGGATCACGGTGTGGGCTCAATTATGAAGCTTGGCGAAAATACAAATATGAATGTTACGGCGGTTTCCACAGGTTCGCTTTCCCTTGACCTTGCTTTAGGTGTCGGCGGCGTTCCCAAGGGCAGAATTATTGAAATATACGGGCCCGAGGCCTCGGGTAAAACAACCTTGGCTCTTCATATCGTTTCCGAGGTGCAGAAAACAGGCGGCACTGCAGCATATATCGACGTTGAAAACGCTCTTGACCCTCAGTATGCAGGTAACATAGGCGTTGATGTAGATGAGCTTTTGGTATCACAGCCCGAAAGCGGTGAAGCGGCTCTCGGTATTCTTGATGCACTTGTACGCTCGGGTGCTGTTGACGTTGTTGTTGTTGACTCCGTTGCGGCTTTGGTAACTCAGCAGGAAATCGACGGCGATATCGGTGATGCTCAGGTTGCAGGTCAGGCAAGACTTATGTCTCAGGCTCTCCGTAAGCTTTCGGGTTCCATCGCAAAGTCAAATTGCGTTGTTATTTTTATCAATCAGCTCCGTATGAAGATAGGCGTTATGTACGGCAACCCTGAGGTTACTTCGGGCGGTACTGCTCTTAAATATTACGCATCTGTCAGAATTGATATCAGACGTGTTGAAACCTTGAAAAACGGCAGCGAATCCTACGGTAACAGAGTTAAATGTAAAATAGTTAAAAACAAGGTCGCTCCGCCCTTTAAAACTGCGGAATTTGATATTCTCTACGGCAAGGGTATATCCAAGTCAAGTGAACTTATTGAGGTTGGTCTTGAAATGGGTATCATTGAAAAAAGCGGTGCTTGGTTCTATCTTGACGGCAACAGACTTGCTCAGGGCAGAGATAATGCACGTCAGGCTCTTGAAGATAACCCGGAGCTGTTCGCATCTGTTGAAGAAAGAATCCTTGAAAGATTCAAAAACGGCGAGGCGGGACAAGGCGATGCTATTGACCTTGACGACGATTTTGACATTTCCGTTGCCGATCTTGAAAACGAATGATATATGAAGAAAATTGAATACAACGAAAATGCGGATAACATTTCCCGTGATGAGTCTGTAAAGGAAGTAATGGCGGCGGCATCCAATATCCTTGTCTTTGCTGACAATACAGAAAAAAATTTGAGAGACAAGCTGGCACGAAAAGGTTTTAATGAAGAGGCTATAGAGGCGGCTGTCAATAAGCTGAAAGAGGCGGGACTGATAAATGATGCCAGGCTTATGCATTCGGTGTCCGAATATTTAGCAGACAAAAAGTTGTACGGACGGGGCAGGATCAAGCTTGAACTGGAGAAAAAGGGCTTTGACAAACGGCTCATCGGCGAGCAACTCAATGAATGTGTTTCCGATGTTGATTTTAAAGAAAATTGCCTTAAATTGGTTCGCAAGAAAAAACTTGCGGATAAAATTAAAGACAGCAAGACTGCAAGGGCAGTAACCGCGGCTTTGGCACGTTACGGATACGGCTATGCGGAAATAAAATATGCATACACGAGGTTGCTTGAAGAAAATGAAGAAGACTAAAGTGGGATTTATTTCCCTCGGCTGTCCCAAAAATCTCATTGATACCGAAATAATGCTTAACGAGCTTTATACGGCAGGCTATGAGATCACTCCCGAGGAGACTGAGGCTGATATAATCATAATCAATACCTGTGCCTTTACCGAAAATGCAAAGCAGGAATCAATAAACAGCATACTTGATGCGGCTTGGCTAAAAACCAACGCTAAATGTAAGGGGCTTATCGTTACGGGCTGTCTTTCCGAAAGATATCGCAGTGAACTGAAAAAAGAATTGCCGGAATGTGATGCCGTTATAGGTGTTGCGGCTATCCATGATATTGTGGATGCTGTAAAGGCGGTTGAAAAAAAGAAGTTTTTTGAAAAATACGGTGACATAGACAGCTATGAGATTGGAGGCGACAGACTTGTTACCACTCCGGAATATATGGCATATCTAAAAATTGCCGAGGGATGTGATAACAAGTGTGCATACTGTGCTATCCCCGGTATAAGAGGCAAGTTCAGAAGCAGAACAATGGAAGACATTGTTACAGAGGCAAAAAATCTTGAGTCTCTCGGCGTACTTGAGCTTACTCTTGTTGCACAGGATACCACAAGATACGGCGTTGACATCTACGGCGAATACAAGTTGGCTGAACTTATTCGCAGAATTACAGAGGAAACGAATATTCCCTGGATAAGACTTCTTTACTGTTATCCTGACAAGATAACAGATGAGCTTGTTGAGGAGATAAAAAATAACGACCGTGTGGTTAAATATATTGATATGCCTATTCAGCATATTTCCGAAAACGTACTCAAAAGAATGAACCGCCACGGCGGTCCCGACGTTATAAAGAGTGCGGTTGACAGACTTCGTGCGGCTGTTCCCGGTATCACGCTTCGTACAACCGTTATTACCGGATTCCCCGGCGAAACAGAGGAAGATTTTACAGAACTTTGCGAATATTTGAAAGAGACAAGATTTGAACGTCTTGGGGCATTTACATATTCTCGTGAAGAGGGAACGCCGGCTTATGATTTTGATTGTCAGATAGACGAGCAGATAAAGCAGGACAGATGCGATATTATTATGGATATGCAGTATGATATCAACGCCGCAAACAATGAGGCGAAGGTGGGTAAGATAGTTAAAGTGCTTTGCGAGGGTTATGACCCGGTATCCGGCACGCACTTCGGCAGAACGGAGGCTGATGCCCCCGAAATTGACGGAAAAGTCTATTTTACTTGTCCTAAGCGACTTCCTGAAGGTAAGATATACAACGTCAAGATAACAGAAGTTCTTGATTACGATTTGATAGGAGAAACAAAATAATGAAAATGAATCTTCCAAACAAATTGACGGTTTTGAGAATAATAATGATACCGTTCTTTATGTTTATAATTATGTTTCCCGTGTTGGGACAGTTCTGGTCAAGAATAGTGGCGGCGGCATTATTCGGCTTGACAGCATTGACAGATATGCTTGACGGCAAAATTGCAAGAAAATATAATCTTATTACCGATTTCGGCAAGTTCCTCGACCCCGTTGCAGACAAGCTTATGACAATAGGCGGTTATATTGCTATATTGACTACCCTTACGGGTGACAGGGTTTTCTTTATGATTTTTGCATGGGCAACGTTTATCGTTATCCTTCGTGAGCTTGCTGTAACATCACTCCGTATGGTAGTATCTAACGGTGCATCAATAGTTATCGCAGCGGCATATCTCGGCAAAGTCAAAACTGTTTCGCAGATTGTTTGCATACTTGTTATGATTCTCGAACCTGCGTTCTTTGGAAGCACGCTTATTGCTCAATATCATATTCTCAGCTATGTTTCATTGGCTTTTATGGTATTTATGACAATATGGTCGGGACTTGACTATCTCAAATCATATTGGCCTTTACTTGACCCCGAAAAGTAAAATCACTTTTCAATAAGTACAGTAATGAAATGTAGATTGTATCTATTAAAGTTAAATTAAGCACATACAGAAATAACAGTAAAAGGCACCGTGCGGTGCCTTTTAACTTTTCAGTGATTTTTTGAAGAACATATTGACTTCTGTGTACATACTGTATATAATGTATATATACAGCACAAACAGAGGTGATGACGTGAACATACTAATCGATAATAAAAGCGGAGCACCGATCTACGACCAAATATATTTTCAGATTAAGAGCCAGATTATTAGCGGGGCTTTGAAAGAGGCTGAAATGCTGCCGTCGATTCGTGGTCTCGCAAAGGATTTGCGTATCAGCTTTATAACGACCAAACGAGCGTACGAAGAACTTGAAAAGGACGGCTTTATCTATACACTCCCCGGAAAAGGCTGTTACGTTGCTCCAAAGAACGTTGAACTGCTTCGTGAGGAAAATCTAAAGAAGATCGAGGAGTATATAGACGAGATTGTTAGACTCGCTGCTTCTTGTAATT
Organism: Eubacteriales bacterium; assembly: GCA_045658315.1. GTDB lineage: Bacteria > Bacillota > Clostridia > Oscillospirales > CAG-272 > RGIG1995. The sequence continues at coordinate 2,386 of JAZOUV010000094.1, read as the reverse complement.
TGAGCAAACATGATATTACTGAAATGGTTAATTTCAGTCTGGAGGAACAAGAATGAACGCACTTGAAATTAAAAACCTAACAAAAACATATCCCGGCTTTAAGCTGGATAACTTAAATCTAACCTTGCCAAGCGGATGTATTATGGGACTGATTGGCGAAAATGGAGCAGGCAAAAGTACAACTATCAAGCTTATTCTTGATATGATTCACAAGGACAGCGGAACGATTACTATTTTTGGCAAGGACAACGGGGACAGCATTGAGCTCACGAAAGAAGATATAGGTGTTGTGATGGATGAGGTCGGAATTCCGGAATGTTTGACTATTAAACAAGTTGGAAAAGTTATGAAAAATACTTTTTGCAACTGGAATGATGCTGAATACTGTCGTTTAACCCAAAAACTTGCGTTGCCGGATAAAAAGCAATTCAAAGAGTTTTCCCGTGGTATGAAGATGAAGCTTGGTATTGCTATTGCATTATCTCATAATTCAAAACTTCTCATTCTGGATGAAGCAACATCAGGACTTGATCCCATAGTTCGTGATGAGGTTGTACAGATGTTCAGTGATTTCACAAGAGATGAAAACCATTCTATTCTTATTTCTTCTCATATTGTTAGTGACCTTGAAAAGTTGTGTGACTACATTGCTTTTCTTCATAAAGGAAAGCTCCTGCTCTGTGAGGAAAAAGATCAACTGCTTGCAGAATACGGACTGATTCATTGTACTGCTGAGGAATTGAAGAAACTGCCGTCTGAGGCAATCAAGTATAAGAAGGAAAACCCTTATGGTGTTGAGGTGATGGTGCTGAAAAAATTGATGCCCGAAGGTGTGTCTGTCAGTCCTATCAGCATTGAGGAAGTGTTTGTGTTTATGGTAAAGGAGGCGATATGATATGAAGGGTCTTCTCTTAAAAGATTGGTATATGATGAAAAAATATTGCAGATCATATCTTTTTATAGCTGTTGTTTTTATTGCTGTATCCCTTGTGAGTAGCGACAATATGTTCTTTGTGTTTTATCCCTGCTTGCTTTGCGGTATGATTCCCGTAAATCTTCTTGCCTATGATGAACGTAGTCGTTGGATGCAATACAGCGGTACATTACCGTATACGAAAACACAGATAGTTTCCGCAAAATACTTAATTGGCTTACTTGCTCAGATCACAATGTTGGTTGTAACAGGTATTGCTCAATCTGCAAAAATGATTATGGCAGGTAATTTTGTGCTTGGTGATTTTGTAGTTCTTATGTTGTTGATGCTGATCGTATCAACATTCACATCTTCCATATCACTTCCATTTATATTCAAATTTGGTGTGGAAAAGGGAAGAACCGCTTATTATATAATGATTGGCTTTGTTGGCGGTGCAAGTGTTTTGGCATCAAGTATTCTCAGAGGACAACTTATGAGCGAGATACAGCCCGACATAATTTTATCGTTGGTTGCCGTAGTTGGAATCGGCGTATACATCTTTTCTTGGTATTTGTCGGTTGCGTTCTTTAGAAAGAGAGAAATTTATTAAGATACGAGCGTAACGGAAACATAACAAGTAGAAATTCCAACAATTTGATTTATAACAAAAATCTGCAAAAAGTAACACCCTGTAAAAACGCACGTCAGACATTACCGTCTTGACGTGCGTTTTTGGTGTGTATGTTTAGAAATAAACGATAAAGGCGAGTCCATCTCCCAAGGGAAATGGGTTCGCCTTTAACTTGTTTGCCAAAGGGCAGTATAACGGTGCGTAACCGCACTGTTCGACAAAAAAGGAATTTGTCAAATTATTCTTCTTCCTTATCATTGGTCTTGGAAGTATCATCTGTTTTTTTCTTATGCATAGAATCAATTATTACACCAATACACATTCCAACGCTTAATCCTATACACATTCCAATAGCAATATTGCCCATAGCGGAACCAATTGCCATACCAACACTAATTCCAATACACATACCTATCGGCATATATTGAATGTTGTTCGGCTCTTGATTGTTATTTTTATTATTATCCATAGTGCAATACATCTCCATCAAGTTCTTATTGATTGAACTAATTATACTACAAAACTATGAATTTTTCAACCGAAAAAAAACTCTTTTGGCTACCAGACAAAAGAGTTTTTTCGTGTTAATGGGCTACAAAAAAGATATATTTCGCAATCTTGCGTATGATTTTGAACCCTCACATAAATCACGGCGAAGCCGTGCATATCATCAATTCCGTAGGAATTGTATATCATCATTGCGAAAGAGAATGCAGCCTACGGCTGATGAGATACACGCTTCGCGTGATGATATACGCCTTACGGCAATGATATGCCATTGCTTTCGCAATGGATAAAAAATCGACAGGTCAAAACCTGTCGATTTTTGGTGGAGTCGA
>JAZOUV010000093.1:0-21674 GCA_045658315.1 Eubacteriales bacterium | reverse complement strand
AAATTCACTAACGAGAAGTTAGGGGTTAAAATGGAACTTAATCAAGTAAACTGTTCTCGTTCTCATTTGAACAATCAGTGCACCGGAAAAGAATGTCCCTTTCATAAAAAGGCAAAGAAAAAAGTAGCATTCATTTGTGTTCATAATTCGTGTCGCAGTCAAATTGCAGAGGCTTTAGGGAAATACTTGGCGTCGGATGTATTTGAATCGTATTCTGCCGGAACAGAAACAAAGCCCAAAATCAATCAGGATGCAGTTAGAATCATGAAAGAGTTGTATGGAATTGATATGGAACAAACACAGTATTCAAAATTGATTACAGACATTCCTACTCCCGATGTGGCAATTTCAATGGGTTGTAATGTAGTTTGCCCTTTTGTTTGCAGAGCATTTGATGATAATTGGGAATTAGCAGACCCCACAGAAAAAACGGATGAAGAATTCAAGAAAATAATAAAAAAAATCGAAGAAAAGGTTTTAAAACTAAAAGGTAAATATAAATAAATTCATATTGTACATATTTGATTCTAAACAAGCATTAAGAGGTAAGAAAATGATAGATATTAAATCGTGGATGGACGATTTTTCAAAAGCGTTATATAATAAGTTTGGAAGTCGTGTATGGTTTGTCGGTATACAAGGAAGTTACGGTCGCGGAGAGGCAACGGAAACAAGCGACATTGATATGGTCGTCATTCTCGATGAGATAACTGCGTTAGACATCAACGTCTACAATACAATATTAGATTCCCTTCCCCATAGAGAATTAATTTGCGGCTTTCTTTCAGGTAAACAAGAAATTTTGAACTGGGAACCCTCTGACCTTTTTCAATTTTATTACGATACAAAGCCGATAAAAGGCAGTCTCGATGAATTGTTGCCTCTAATCAACGAAAACGCTGTTACAAAAGCAATCAAAACAGGTGTATGTAGTATTTATCACGGCTGTGTTCATAATATGCTTTATGACAAGAACGAGGAAATCTTAAAGGGGCTGTATAAATCTGCTTCGTTTGTTATACAAGCTATATATTTTAGAGAAACGGGAAAATATATAACATATCAAAAAGAGTTATCAAAATTGGTTGCTTCAGAGGAAAAAGCAATTGTTGACACTTTTATAGCCTTGAAAAGCGGCGAAAAAGTTGATTTTAAGGCAATGTCCGATAAAATGTTTGTATGGTCTAAAAATTGGATTAATAAATTATAATTATAATAAAAGAGGACAAAAAGATGAACGAGAACAAGAAACAATTCTTACAAGCATTAAAATTCACTTTATTTTCAATCTCGGCAGGTATAATACAAATAGGCTCTTTTGCAATACTTGAAATATTTATAAAAAATTATTGGATTCCCTACTTGATTTCTCTTGTGCTTTCAATCCTTTGGAACTTTACCCTAAACCGCCGTTATACCTTTAAAGCTGCGACAAACGTTCCGGTAGCTATGGCAAAAGTGTTTGGATTCTATCTTGTTTTCACACCTTTATCTACATATATCGGAAATATGGCTGAGGGCTATGGAGTGAACGACTTCATCGTTCTTATCACAACAATGCTCGCAAATTTTGTTCTAGAATTTTTGTTCTGCAAATTTGTCGTATATCGTGGAAACGAAAACACGTTAAACACCACACAAATTATAAAGGAAAACAGTATAATACACCAAAAAGACCACCGTTAAAATCGGTGGTCTAAAATTTTATGTACATTTAAGATTTGGCTGCACCCGATTCAAGCATTTCTTTAATCTGTTCGGGAGTATAACCAAGTTGATTTAAAACATCCTCTGTATCAGAACCGATTTTTCCTGCCGGTATCGTTTTAAGCTCTCCTACAGAATCCATTTCAATCGGACTTCTCGGCATAACTTCGGTATTACCGCTTACAAATTTTACGTGTTCCAAGAAGCCATTCGCCCAAGCTTGTTCATCGTCCACTAAATCAGAAAAATGATTCATTCTTATTATTGGGAAATCATTTTCTTCGGCAAATTTAAGCCATTCTTCACATGTTCTTGATAAAAAGATATCTTCAAATTCTTTATAATATTCGTAACGGTTTTCCCAACATCCTTCAGGAGTGTTGTATTTCGGATCGTCAATAAGATCTTTTCTATTAAGCGTTTCGCAAAAAGCAACTACCATATGACGAGCATATCCGGCTAAAAATACCCATTCTCCGTCTTTGCACTTATAATAACCGCCCGGAGCACCTTGTGATGCTCTGTCTCTCGGGAAGATCTGACCAAAAGGTTTTTGTGATATAATAGCCATTGTTCCCATAGAGAAAATAGCATTGTGATACAGACATGAACGCACATGATCGCCCATGCCGGTTTTGGCACGGCGATATAATGCAGCACAAACTTCACCCATCAAAAACATACCCGTGAGTGCGTCTCCCACACCGTAAGGAGGCATTACAGGTCTGTAATTCTCTCCATCAACAGCCATATCACGCAAGAATCCGCTTCTTGCCCAATATGCCGTAGTATCAAACGCAGGCTTATCAGCATCGGGTCCCTTTTCTCCGTAACCAAGAACCGAAGCATAAATCAGAGAAGGATATTTTTCCTTGATATCTTCGTATGTAATCCCTAATTTTTTCAACGATTGAACTCGAACGTTTGTAACAAAGACATCACTCTGACCCAACAGCTTATGAAATGCTTCAAGGCCTTCTTTCTTTTTCAAATTCAATGAAATAAGTTTCTTTCCTGTGTTATAGATATCGAAAACCGGATTTTCATCATCAGAAAAATAGCTGGGACTATAGTTAATTCCTGATTCTCTCCATGTATCTCCGTCAGAACGCTCCACCTTTATAACCGAAGCTCCCATATCGGCAAGCAAACGAGCACACACAGGTGCCGCAACGAAGGTAGACAGCTCCAAAACCTTTACACCGGATAATGGACCTTTCATAAAATCACTCCTTAAAATAATCAAATCCATAATATTCAATTTTTCACATTATACCACTTTGTTTTTCTAATTGTCAACACAAAAACACAAATAATTTTAATTTTCATAAACAATTATAAAAACGCTTGTCACCAATCATACAGATTATATTTTTTCGTTTAAATAACCGCCCCAAGACACATAATATTTATCTTTTGTATTGACAAATTTTTTAGCTTGTGATATCCTTATAATCGCGAAAATACAACAAATAACAAAATATATTTAAATTTTGGAGGAACTCAAAATGAGAAATGTAGTAATTGTTGACGGTGTAAGAACAGGCTTTGGTAAATTGGGTGGAAGCCTTCGTCAATTTCCTATGTCCGATTTGGCTACCATAGCAATTGACGGTCTGCTCAAGAAAACCGAAATTTTAGAACGCGGCGGTAAAGTAGAAGGTGTATATATGGGTAGTGCTTTACACGACAGCCAGACGCACGCCCCCTCAAGATATTCCGTACTCAAGTCAAAACTCGGCTATGATACATGGACAAGCTATGTGGAACGTCAGTGCGGTTCTGCTATTGATGCTATCAATCACGCTGCGGCTGCTATTATGATCGGCACAGCAGATATTATGATTGCAGGCGGCTCAGAATCTTACAGTCAGCTCTACAGCAAATTTTCCATGGCGGTAGAACCTTATAAATTAATTCCGCCTACGCCTATTCCGCAGGTATTGGCACCCATCCCCGAAGATGACTGCGATATGATTACTACAGCAGAAAACATCGCTAAAATGTGCGGCATCACACGTCAGGAGTGCGATGAATTTGCATACAGAAGCCAAATGCGTGCAGCAAAAGCAACCTCCAACGGATATTTTAAGGATGAAATCGTTCCCGTAGTTATTCCCGCAACCAAGAAAACTCCCGAGATAGTTTTTGAAAGCGATGAGTTCTTGCGTCCCTCAACCACTATGGAAGGTCTTGAAAAGTTGAAAAGCGTTAAACCTAACGGTGTTACAACCGCAGGTAACGCATCGGGCAGAAACGACGGTGCTGCTATGCTTCTTCTGATGACCGAAGAAAAAGCTAAAGAGCTTGGATATACACCTTACGCTAGATTCGTTATGGCCGGTAACAGTGCTTTAGACCCGAAAATCATGGGACTCGGCCCTGTTAAATCAAGCCTTGAAGCAATCAAGAAAGCCGGACTTACCGTAGACGATATCGACGTTTGGGAATGCAACGAAGCCTTTGCTGTACAGAACCTCGGCGTAATCAAAGAAATCGAAAGAGAAAGCGGCAGAAAGATTGATATGGAACGTTGGAACCCCAACGGCGGTGCTATTTCATTCGGTCACGCTAATGGTGCATCGGGCGGCAGAATCGCAATGTTTGCTATGCGTGAGCTTGAACGCAGAGGCGGACGTTACGGCTTGTTTACTTCTTGCTGCGGCGGCGGTCAAGGTGTATGTACCATTATTGAAAACTTAAGAAAATAAAACCCAATATAATTGAACATAACTTTCCCCACCGAACAAAATCGGTGGGGATTTTTGTATATAGGAAATTATAAACAATTTATTAGTTCTTCAAAAAATATAGAATAATACGGCATTGCAAGTCCTGAACCGAGCAAAACACCGCCCCTCCAATTTGACACAATTAAAAAAAGCTAAAAATTCTTACGTTACAAACATATTTTTTCTGAAAATATTGATATTTCAACGAAAAAATGTATAATTAAGTTACGGTATAATTTAATTACCAAAGAAACGCAATACAAACACCCATTGGGAGAAAAACAATGGAAATTATGATTTTAAATCTAATAGAAGGTGCGAAGGCCGCCAAAGGACTTACTGTAATCATCGACGTCTTTCGTGCATTCACCGTGGAAGCATATCTCGCAAAAAACAATGCAAAAAGAATCATTCCCGTCAGCAAAGTCGATTTTGCTTTTGAATACCGCAAAAATAACATTGATGCAGTTTTATGCGGCGAAAGAGACGGTGTAATTATAGACGGTTTTGATTACGGCAATTCCCCGTCGCAAGTTGAGAATGTTGATTTTACAGGCAAAACCGTTATACACACAACATCGGCAGGAACACAAGGTATTGCCAACGCTGTAAATGCTGACGAAATTATCGGCGGCAGTCTGGTAAATGCAAAGGCTATTGCAAAATATATTAAGCAAAAAAAACCCGAAAAGGTTTCTCTTGTATGTATGGGACTCGCAGGTAAACAAAAAACCGATGAGGACACGCTGTGTGCAGAATACATAAAAAGTCTTATAAACGAAACACCTATGCACGATATTGAAGAGCGTATTGAAAAAATTAAGCTTACGGACGGTGCTAAGTTTTTTGACAAAAATCAACAAGACGTTTTCCCTGAACGTGATTTTCACCTGTCTACCGCTTACGACAGCTTTGATTTTATTTTACGTCTAAAAAAAGATAGTGAAAGCGAAATCGGATATATGGAAATAATTAAGGTTTGAATAACAATTTTTTAAAATAAAAAAGGAATATGCTATACTATGTATACTATCTACGTCAAATTTGAATGCTTGCCCAACAAACGCGAAGCGTTTATTGAAAAAATGAAGAAAGAAGGCGTTATAGACGCTATCAGAGCAGAAGATGGCTGTGCCAAATACGACTATTATCTCTCCGAAAAAGACCCCAACGAGCTTTTGCTTATCGAGCAATGGGAGTCGAAAAAACATCAACAGATTCACATGGAACAACCGCATATGGCTCTTCTTCGCAGTTTTAAGAACGAGTACATCACTAACACCGTTTTAGGTGAAATTGAATTATTATAAGGTTATTGTATAAAAACCTCATCTGCCCGAAGATTTAAAGGATTATATCAAACGGAAAAATACAAAAAAACAATTCAATGGATTCTGTTTAATGTGCCCCCTGTCTACTTGACGGGGGGCACATTAAAATACCATACATACCGTTAGTTTATAAAATCGGTGTCATACTTATTGTTTTTAAACATAGCTCTGCTTAAAATCGAATTAACGTCAAAAAAATAATCTTCGCATTCGGCAAATTCTCAACCGAAGCACTGAATGTCTCTTTGTCCTTTATCCTCTTTTGGCAGATATCACTTTCTTTTGCAGACAGGTCAAAAGTGATATTTTCAAATTTAACCACTGCAAAAAATTATACATTATTATTCTATCTGTGATATTGCATTTTCCGACATAATATGATAAAATTAATTTGATTATATAATAAAGGAAAATATACACGTGAAAAAAAATATTTATCTGCTTTTTTGCATTGTTTTTTTAGTACTTTCTTCTTGTTCTCCTAAGTCCGTACCAACAACCACAGAGAACACGCAAGGTTTAACAAATGAATATATTACTTCCCACGAAACAACGGATATTTCTACCGAACAGCTTGAGACATCGTTTGAATTTGATGAATCGGTTTGTGATACAGCTTGGGAAACACCACCCGAAACTGTTATTGAAATTACTGATAACATAGAACTGCCTTTTCAAACAGAGGAATTATTTACAGAAGCACAGACGGAACAAGAGGTTACGAAAATTCCCGAATATGCAGGTTCAATAGCGTTGACCTTTGACGACGGACCGGGAATATATACTGAAAGACTACTTGATATTCTAAAAGAATACGGCGGAAAGGCTACTTTTTTCGTTGTAGGAAACAGGGCTTCATACCAAAAAGATATACTTAAACGAATGTCGGAAGAAGGACACGAGGTGGGAAACCACACATACAGCCACCTTTCTCTAAAAGAACTTGAACATCAAGAAATAATCGACCAAATTTCAATTGCAAAAAATATAATTGAAAATGCAACGGGAAAGGAAAATAAGCTTGTAAGAGCTCCCTACGGAGACTTAAACTCAAACATTAAGGAAATCGGACGCGAGCTAAACGTATCATTTATACACTGGTCTTTTGATACGTTAGACTGGTTGACGAGAGATCCGCAGTTAATATATCATGAAATAATTTGCCGAGTTACCGACGGTGATATAATTTTGTTGCATGATATCCACGAATCAACACTTGATGCTATGGAAATGGCAATACCGTACCTTATAAACAGCGGTTATAAACTTGTTACCGTATCCGAACTTTTAACAGAAAAAACAGATTATATATACCCCGGTGCAGTATATTCAAAAAAATAAAATCCCGTAATCATACGGGATTTTTTGTATTCACAATCACTTGTTGCAATCACTGCAATAAATTGTCCAGCTTTCATCCATATCCGAATCTGCGGCAACCTTAACTTCCACATTACATTTATCGCAATGCAAAATTTTCTTTTCCTCACAGCTTGACATTGCAAAGAGCATTATAATAACAAACAACATAATAAATATTTTTTTCATTTTTACCTTCCCTTCTATACCTTTATATTCTATTTTAACAGTCGCAAACTAAAAGTGTCTTTTGAATTACTGCCTGCATGTCTTTATCACAAATTCATTTATGTGTTTCAATCCAAGTAATCACGTAATCTTTTGCTTTTTCTGGGACAACCGCCTTTTCTTGCCATTTTAAGAACAACTTGAACTACGCTTTCAATTGTTATGCCAAATTTGGACGATGCCTCTCCAAACGTATGCGGATCTTCAAGCTTTATGTTGTTTTCATTTTCAGAATCACCATCGTTTAAGTCTTCAGGAATTCCAAAGAGATACCTTATCAATACTTTCTCTCCTGGAGTTAAGCGTTTTATAATAAAAAGAACATTATGAGTAATGGTATCTCTGTTTGGATTATCTGCTTCTATAACTTTTTCATCAAAGAGTACATGTCGCCTGTTAATAATCATTGTAATTGCCTGTGAAAAATCTCTCTCGATTTCTTCTACGCTTTTGTTGAGCTCTATTGAGGCATCTTCAAGAGTAAAATTAAGGTTTGATAAAAAGAAGTATGTGGCATTATCATCCGGTAAACCAATGTTAGATAGAACCTGTGCAATGTGTTCGTTCTCCTCGGATGTTTCGCAAGTTCTGCATAACTGCTTATGCAAAGCAAATCTGTGTGCGATAACATCTCTATGCGAGTTTTTAAGGGCATGCCTAGCGAATGTGTGTGACGCATACATTGTTGCCTCATAAATATCTTCTTTAGAAAAAAGGTTTTCACCATAAAAATCCTTAATTGTTGTGCGTTCAATACCGTCTCTCAAGCCTACTACTGTTGACAGAATTTCTTTCCAAACCGTAGTGGCAGCTCGATTATTGTTAAGCTCAAACGACACAATTTCAAGAAATTCTTTGTTTGTAAGACCATATTTTTCGCATACTGCAGAGTTGTTATTTGACCACTCATAATATGTCTTATAATTCTCTTCCAGATAATTAATGATTCTTTCCAATTCCGCATTGTTTACATTATTCATTTTATCTTCTCCCCAAAAAACAATAGTGTTCTTTGTTTCCGTCAAACTTATAAAGCTTAATCTCCTTCTAAATTGGCTCTATGCATACTCTGAATACTTACGTGCAATTTTTTAAATCCAAATATGCATTCTGAATTGTTCCATCTCTTCATTTGTACTTTTCTATTATCTCTTGTATCTCTTTTTTTCTCTCTTGTTTTTGATGTGGAAGTTCTATGTAGTATTCATCTTTATATAAATAGAGATATTCAGGATTTTCTAAAACGATTTTTGCAGTTGTCTGCTCGTCAAACATACTTTTCAAATATTTGAACGCAGCTATAGGATCAGTATAATACGGATGCAACAGATATCCCTTTGTAACTGACTCGTAAATTACTTGGGAAGCATGATCTTTTCCAACCGCATCTTCAACTGCTTCAAAACGACTTTCTGTATAAAACACTCCAACCTTCACAGACACTTTGAAGACTTGCCATAATTTTTCATCTTTGGGAATATAGTATGAAATCAAGTCATAAAGATACGCTACCTCATCCGGTCTCAAATAAAATACTTGTATTTCCTTGTTATACAATCCTAATATATCTTCTGAATGTTCAGGAAATAGTTCTACCATTCTCTTTTGAGATGCCTCAACCTGTGAATGCGGAACAGAAAGTATACTTTTGATTTCGAACTGGTTAATAGGATCCGGTCTGTTTTTATAAAATAGGTCATATGCTTGGGAAAGCGTTTTAAAACAATCATCTGACGGCATTTCGTCGTTATCAAAGACTAATTCGGGCATCAATCCCCTTTCATAATAACTCGAATATCTTTTCGCAATATCCTCTGGGATTCCTGCACTAATAAGTTTTTCCTTTAGAGTCTTAAAATAGTTTGGTGAAGTTATACCCATAACAAACCTCCGACTTAAATATAGAATTCTTCCATCGTACCAAGGCAAAGACGTGCAAGCTTACCGTCAAATGTAGCACCGCAATCAATACAAATATTATTTTTATTTTTGTATATTTCAAGCACGTATCTAATATATCATTTTCTCTCATTATATCAAAGAAAACTAAAAAAATCAAGATTTTCGTTCTTTTAGATTACAAAAAATACTTTTTTATTATTTTAATGTTAAAACCTTTGAAAATTCTTTTTTGGGGTTTATTTTCAAAAAATGATATGATATAATATCGTGGTATAGTTTTAAATATATTTCAAAATTAATGGGAGATATATATGACAATAAACAAAACTAATTACTCTTTAAAATATCAAGAAAACAGACAGGCGTTTATGTCAGGTATGCGTCACGGTATTCCTATTGCTCTCGGTTATTTTGCCGTTGCTTTTTCTTTAGGTATTGCCGCCAAAAAAGCAGGGCTTACAGCTATACAAGGTTGGATAACAAGTATTCTCTGCAACGCTTCGGCAGGAGAATACGTCGGTTTTACCCTTATTGCCGCAAACGCACTGTATCTTGAAATGGCTTTGGGAACTCTTGTTGCAAATGCAAGATATATGCTTATGAGCTGTGCTATAAGCCAGAAGCTTGAGCCTGCACTCTCAATATGGCACAGAATGGGCGTCGCTTTCTGTTTAACCGATGAAATTTTCGGTATATCCATAGCAAGACACGATTACTTAAATCCCAACTACCCATACGGTGCTATGTTCGTTGCAACAAACGGATGGGCTTTTGGAACTGCACTCGGTATAATTGCAGGTAATATTCTTCCCTTGCGTCTTGTCAGTGCATTCAGCGTTGCTTTGTACGGTATGTTTCTTGCAATAATAATCCCACCCGCTAAAATCAACAAAATTGTTTTGGGAATTATAGTAGCAGGTTTTGCATTGAGCTATCTTGCGTCTATACTTCCCTTTATATCAACAATGTCCGAGGGTACAAGAACTATCATACTCACAATACTTATTTCGACTGCGGCAGCATTTTTATTCCCTTATGAAGAAAGAAACGAGGAGGACGCAAAATGAACGGAAATGTTTATATCTATATAGCAATTATGGCATTAGTTACGTATCTTATCCGTGTCATGCCTCTTACTGTTATAAGAAAACAAATAAAAAATAAGTATCTTAAATCTTTCCTTTACTACGTGCCGTATGTTACGTTATCGGTTATGACGTTTCCTGCTATACTTCACGCAACACAAAGCATTTGTTCAGGTTTATTGGCTTTATTTGTAGGTATAGTTGTAGCATGGTTTGGTTTTGATTTATTTAAAACAGCTATATCCTGCTGCTTAATCGTACTCATTTTGGAATTTTTTATAATTTAACCTAACGTTAAATAAAAACATTCCCCGAAGCTTTTTCAAAATTGCTTCGGGGATTTTTTTAAACACTTCAAAAACTTAAAAAATGAATTGAACCATAATCATATAAGTTACAGTTCCAATAAGTATACTGAACAAGGTATTTCGTTTCAAAAGGTGAGCCACTGCTACAAGCAGACAAGCAAGAAGCTCCGGAATTCCGTACGGAAAAGTAATAGGTTTTATGCCTTTCAGGCAGTAGACAACGAGCATTCCCATAATAGCGTAAGGCAGAACTATACCGAGATATGATACAAACTGCGGTGTCTGTCTGTTTCTGAATATTGCGAAAGGGGCAAAACGTAAAAATATAGTTACAGCGGCAATTATAACTATCATAAGTGCCGAATGAAGATTAGGCATTATCCTTGTCCCCCTCTACCGTATATTTTTTAAAAACAGTCAGAAAAAGGGTTATGAGAAGCATAGAGGGTACAAGAAAATATTGACTGCCGAATATAAGTAAACAGATGACCGTTGATACAACGCCTATAATAGCCGACAAGTGATTTTTTGACATTATCCACTGTTCCACGAAAACGGTTACAAACAATGCAGTCAACGCAAAATCTATTCCCTGTGTGTTGAATGTAAGAAACGAACCTATTACTCCGCCGAGCGTACAACCCGCTACCCAATAACAATGGTTAAATAAGGATATTAAGAAATACAGCTTTTTGTCATTACTTTCTTCCGACACTACAAGCGAATAAGTTTCGTCAGTCAATGAAAATATCATATACGACTTTGCTTTTCCGGCATCTTTATACTTATCTATCATAGATATTCCGTAAAACAAATGCCGAGCATTTACCATTAAAGTAGTGATTGCAGCCGCAATAAGCGATGCCCCGCCGGTAAGCAAGTCGATAGCAACGTATTGCATAGACCCCGCATAAATAAAGAGCCCCATCGCAAAAGACCAAAGAACGTTGAAGCCCTTTGATTCAAGTACTATTCCAAAGCCGATTCCTAAGCATATATACCCCGTTAGTACGGGTACTGTCATTAGGAAAGCCTTTTTTATTCTTTCTCTATTGTTCAAACATTTCACCGCCATAAATCAGTCTGTTTAACTCGCATATATATCGTACAACTATTTCACTGCCAAAATTTTCGGTATATTCACACAATTCAAGTTCCATTGTTTACACCCAAAAACTCAACTTTTCTGACCATTAGCATTCTACCACAAAAAATGAAAAAAATAAATAACTTTGCTTAATTTTGTAATACATTATACAGAAATTTTTATCATTAATAAATTTTACTTTATTTTTTTGTCAGATAATGGTATAATGACAGTATATAATAAACTTTTAAGAAAGGAATATTTACTTGAAAGGAAGAAAGAAGAAATTGTTAATTTCACTCAGCTTCATATTCATATTATTAATTGCTTTGGCTGTTTGGATTATCTATGACAACACACAAGTTGTTGTAAACAACCTTACAATAAAAAGCAACAAGCTTCCCGAAAGTTTCGACGGATACCGTATAGCTCAAATATCCGACCTGCATAATGCAAGCTTTGGTGACGGAAATGAGAAACTTATTGCTTTACTGAAAGATGCTCGACCTGATATAGTTGTAATAACAGGTGATATGCTTGACAGCAGAAGACCGGGTTATGAAAACAGTCTTATCTTTGCAAAAAAATGTGCAAAACTATTCCCTTGTTATTTTGTTACGGGAAATCACGAGATTCAAGCAAACGGATATCAGTTATTAAGAAACAAAATGACTGAAAACGGTGTTATTATAATTGATGACAGTGGTATTAAATTAGAGCGTAATGAAGAATACATTAACCTTTGGGGAATAAATGACCCTCTTTTCCAATCAAGCCAATTTAACGGTGATTCTGATTACGTTACCCAAAGGAGACTTAATTCACTTGCTTTCAAAAAAGATGAATATAACATATTACTATCCCACAGACCTGAGCATTTTGAAATCTACGCAGAATACAATGTCGATTTGGTGTTTTCCGGACACGCTCACGGAGGTCAATTTCGATTCCCCTTTATCGGAGGAATATATTCACCCAATCAAGGTATGTTTCCTAAATATACCACCGGTGTTTACACCAAAAATTCTACAAAGATGATTGTAAGCCGAGGGCTAGGTCCGAGCAAATTCCCTTTTCGTATTAATAACCGCCCCGAAATTATCATAGCAGAATTAAAGAAAGAGTCATAATACCAAAAACAGCACCCACGAAAGTGAGTGCTGTTTTTTTGTGATAATCGCCGTAAGGCTGTAATTATCTCTTTGAGAACTGGCTTGCACGACGTGCAGCTTTGAGACCGTATTTCTTTCTTTCCTTCATACGTGAATCACGAGTGAGGAAGCCTGCCTTCTTAAGAGCTGTCTTGTTAGCTTCATCAGCCTGAAGAAGTGCTCTTGAAAGACCGTGACGGATAGCACCTGCTTGTCCGGAGAAACCGCCGCCACGAACGTTTGCAATAACGTCAAACTTGCCTACTGTATCGGTAACAGCAAAAGGCTGGTTAACGATAAGCTTGAGTGTCTCAAGACCAAAATATTCGTCGATAGAACGACCGTTTATTGTAATAGCACCTGTGCCGGGTACGATTCTTACTCTTGCAACAGAGCTTTTTCTTCTACCTGTGCCGTAGAAATAGGGTTTAGCACTTGTATACATCGTCATTTACTTCCTTTCCTATTATTCGCCTACTTTGTATTCAACGGGCTTCTGAGCTTCGTGATTGTGCTTGTCGCCTGCAAATACCTTAAGACGTGTGATGGACTTATCTCCGATGGAGTTGTGAGGAAGCATACCCTTAACTGCAAGGGTCATTGCCTTTTCGGGCTTTGTAGCCATCAAATGACGGTAGCTAACTTCCTTCAAACCGCCTACATAACCGGAATGACGACGATAGAACTTCTGATCGAGCTTCTTACCGGTGAGAACTGCTTTGTCTGCATTGATAATAATTACGTATTCACCGCAATCAACGTGAGGTGTGAATTCGGGTCTGTGCTTACCTCTTAAAATTGTAGCAGCAGTAACTGCTGTCTTGCCCAAGGGCTTACCAGCCGCGTCAATGATATACCATTTACGCTCAACTGTTTCTTTCTTTGCCATAAAAGTGGACATTGAGATTTCCTCCAAATGTATTATAATATTTATTTTTTTACACAATTTGTCATTTTCGACCCTGCAATTATAGCACACCACTACACGTATGTCAAGGCTTTTTCAAAACTTTTTCAAAAAAAATTTAATTTAGATATTCACTTGCTCTCATTTTCTCGTTTTTTCTCTGTTTTTTGGCTATTTCTCATTTTTGCTGTGCACATTTTATTTTGTCATTTAATATATAAAATATGAAAAATCATTGACAAAAGAATTTTCGAGTGATATACTTGTAAGGTGTAATTAATAAAAATTAAAGCATTGATGCGGATTAAAAGATAACATCACAAATTTACAGAGAGCGTTTCATTTGCTGAAAGAAACGTATTTTGTCTTATCTTGTGTCGCCGCAGAGCTCGGAACGAAAGTTTTGGTTACAAAACCTGTAGCAGCCGACGGAGTTATGCACCGTTACAAGCATAAAGAGTGTGCACATTTTTATTATGTGCAAATTCAGGTGGTACCGCGTTTTATATTACGTCCTGTGTTTTTACACGGGATTTTTTATTTTTGCATTAAAAATCAAAACAAATATATGGAGGCAATTCATGAAAAAAGAAATTGCAAAAACCTATGACCCGTCGGAAATCGAAGACCGTCTTTATAAATATTGGGACGAGTCAGGCTTCTTTAAGCCCGATGAAGACAAATCAAAAACACCCTTCTCGATAGTTATTCCCCCTCCAAACGTTACGGGACAGCTCCACATGGGACATGCTCTCGACGAGACGTTGCAGGACATACTTGTACGTTATAAGAGGATGCAAGGCTTCTCTACCCTTTGGGTACCCGGAACTGACCACGCTGGTATAGCTACACAGATCAAGGTTGAAGAAAACTTACGTGTAAACGAAGGACTAACAAGATATGACCTCGGCCGCGAAGAGTTCTTAAAAAGAGTATGGGACTGGAAGCATCAGTATGGCAACAGAATCATCAGCCAGCTCAAAAAGCTCGGTGCGTCTTGCGACTGGAGTCGCGAACGCTTTACAATGGACGAGGGCTGCTCGAAAGCAGTCAGAGAAGTATTCGTAAACCTTTACGACAAGGGACTTATATACAGAGGTCACAGAATAATCAACTGGTGTCCTCACTGTCTTACTGCCCTCTCCGATGCCGAGGTTGAATACAAAGACCAACCCGGAAGCTTCTGGCACATCAAATATCCCATCAAGGGCGAAGACGGTTACGTTGAAATTGCAACGACACGTCCCGAAACAATGTTCGGTGATACAGCCGTGGCAGTAAACCCCAATGACGAAAATACAAAGCACCTTATCGGTAAGACTCTTATACTCCCCATTATCGGAAGAGAATTGCCTGTTATTGCAGATGATTACGTAGAAATAGGCTTTGGTACAGGCTGTGTTAAGATTACCCCCGCACACGACCCCAACGACTTCTTGGTAGGTCAGAGACACAACCTTGAACAGATAAAGGTTATGAACGATGACGCTACAATGAACGCAAACGCGGGTAAATACGAGGGTATGGACAGATACGAATGCCGTAAGGCTCTTGTTGCCGATCTCGAAAGCGAAGGCTACCTTGTAAAAACCGTTCCTCACGACCACAACGTAGGCGTTTGTTACCGTTGCGGTACAACCGTTGAGCCTCTGACCTCTGACCAATGGTTTGTAAAGATGAAGCCTTTGGCAGAGCCTGCAATTGAAGCGGTTGACAACGGTTCTATTAAATTTATTCCCGACAGATTCTCCAAGAACTACTATAACTGGATGAACAATATTCTTGACTGGTGTATTTCACGTCAGCTTTGGTGGGGACACAGAATACCCGCATTCTACTGCGATGCTTGCGGTGAAATGACTGTATCAAAAGAGGATATAACCGTTTGTCCCAAGTGCGGTGCTCCCGTACATCAGGACGAAGACGTACTTGATACGTGGTTCTCCTCTGCCCTTTGGCCATTCTCCGTTATGGGTTGGCCTGAAAACACCGAAGACCTCAAGAGATTCTATCCCACAAACGTTCTCGTTACCGGATACGATATCATCACGTTCTGGGTATCAAGAATGATATTCTCAGGACTTGAGCACATGAACGAAAAGCCCTTTTCTACCGTATTTATTCACGGACTTGTAAGAGATGCACAGGGAAGAAAAATGTCAAAATCACTCGGCAACGGTATCGACCCGCTTGAAATTATCGAAAAGTTCGGTGCTGACGCTCTCCGTTATGCTTTGGCTACGGGAAACTCGCCCGGTAACGATATGAGATTCTCCGACGAAAAGATTGAAGCTGCAAGAAATTTCAACAACAAGATTTGGAACGCTTCACGTTTCGTTCTTATGAACCTCGATATTGAAGAAGTTAAGCTTCCCGAGACGGACGACCTTGAAATCGAAGATAAGTGGATACTTTCTCTTTACAACAAGACCGTTAAGGAAGTTTGTGCAAACCTTGACAACTTCGAGCTCGGTATCGCATTGGCAAAGCTTTATGACTTTATTTGGGATATATTCTGTGACTGGTATATTGAATTGCTTAAACCAAGATTCAATGATAAGGGCAGTAAGTCTAACCTCGTTGCTCAGAACGTTATAACCTACGTGCTTTCCAACACATTGAAGCTTCTACACCCATTTATGCCGTTTATTACAGAAGAAATTTGGCAGACACTTCCCCACGAAGGCGAAAGCATTATGGTAAGCGAATATCCCGTTTACAACGAAGCTTTCAATTTTGAAAAAGAAGAAGTTATAATGGACAGACTTATCACTGCCATCAGAGCGATAAGAAACCGCAGAAGCGAAATGAACGTTCCTCCCTCAAAGAAGGCGGCTCTGTTCATTGAATCAAGCTATGCTGACACTTATAACACAAAAACTGAAGCTTTCTTCGTTAAGCTTGCTTCGGCATCTTCGATAAGCTACGTTGATTCCTACGAAGATGAAAATGCAGTTCAGATAATAACAGACTCTGCAAAGATATATATTCCTCTCGGAGACCTCGTTGACTTTGAAAAGGAAAAGGAACGTCTGAACAAAGAAAAGGCTAAGACAATATCCGAAATTGAAAGAATCGAAAAGAAGCTTTCAAACGAGGGCTTTGTAGCAAAAGCACCTCAGGCTGTTATCGACGGCGAAAAGGCTAAGCTTGCAAGCTACAACGAGGTTCTTCAGGGTATCGAAAAGGCTCTTGAAAAACTTAACTAAAACTTAACTGTTAATTTTTTATAACAAACTATATTGCGACACCTTTCGCACACAAAATGCTGTATCCTATTTCTGCAAGAAAAAGGATACAGCTTTTTTTGTTTTGCATTATCAAGGAGGAATATATGAAAACACAAATCGATTATTCAAACGAAACTCTGTACGTTAAGCTGAACGGTGATATCGACCACCATTCAGCAAAGTATATCAGAGAGGAAATTGACCGAGAGTTATACAAATACCAACCAGCAACTATGATAATGGACTTATCTAATGTTGATTTTATGGACAGCTCGGGACTTGGACTTATACTTGGAAGATACACGAAGATAAATATGTTCGGAGGCATTCTTAAAGTTGCAAATCCGAGCGAAAGAATAGAAGAAATGCTCATCATGGCAGGAACGGACAAGCTTATTCCAATCGAAAAAGGAGTAAAATTTATATGAAAAACAAGACACTATTAAATGAATTTAAAATGCAATTACCTGCAAATTCGGTAAACGAAGGTTTTTGCAGAAAGGTATTTTCAGCATTTGTAAGTATACTCGACCCCACAGTATCCGAGCTTGCAGATATACGCACAGCAGTTTCGGAAGCAGTAACAAATTGCATCGTCCACGCCTACAAAGAAGGCGGTGGGACGATTTACATAAGCGGAAAATACTATTCCGACAAAAGTGTTGAAATAAAGATAAAAGACAAGGGTTGCGGAATAGCCGACATCAAACAAGCCATGGAACCGCTTTATACAACCGACACAACGGGAGAAAGAGGGGGAATGGGGTTTGCCATCATGGACTCGTTTACCGACAAACTTAGGATAAATTCAAAAGTCGGAAAAGGTACAACTGTTACCATGATAAAAAACCTGAAATAATAATGCAAACTTTAGACAATACCACTTTAATAAAAAACGCACAAAAAGGAGATACTGCGGCACTTGAACAAATAATAACTCAAAACTTGGGACTGGTTAAAAAAATCGTTTTACGTTTCAAAGACAGAGGGTGCGAATACGAGGATCTCGTGCAGATCGGAACTATTGGAATGATAAAAGCGGTAAAGAGCTTTGACTTTTCGTTCAACACCGTTTTCTCAACCTATGCCGTTCCATTGATAATAGGCGAAATAAGACGGTATCTTAGGGACGATGGTCTAATAAAGGTCAGCAGGACTATTAAGAAAAACGGCATTGACATTTTACGCAAAAAAGAAGAATTTGAAAAAAAACACTCAAGAGAGCCGTCAATGTCGGAGCTGTCGGAGCTGTCCGGGCTTTCTGTCGATGACATTGTAACAGCACTTGAAGCAATATCCCCCGTACGTTCACTTCAAGAACCCCTAAATGACGATTCTTCGTCCACTCTCGGCAGTATAATCGGAGACGAAGAAAACATTATAGACAAGCTGACCGAAAAACTTGCCCTCAAAGAAGCACTGATGCTGTTACCCGAAGAACAACAGCAAATTATTATTCTGAGATACTTCAAAGATCTTTCGCAACAGCAAACGGGCGAGATATTGGGACTCACACAGGTTAAGGTTTCAAGGGAGGAAAAAAGAATTATAAATTTTTTACGCAAAGCATTGTAACATTTCTTTTAAACGGTCGAATTTCCCAAAAATATGTTATATAATCTATTGCAAAAGACAATAAAATATGTTATAATCTATAGAGCAAGATGTGATATAAGGCCATGCCAGCCGGGGAGTTAGCGGTGCCCTGAACCTGCAATCCGCTATAGCAGGGGTGGATTCCTTTTTTGAGGCTTGGATATGTACGGCTGTGCCGTATTATTTTGCGTTGAAGAATGGGTCTTGCGCAATTGATGGCTGTGAACCATGTCAGGCGGGGAACCGAGCAGCATTAAGCAGTATGTTTGATGTGCCGCAAGGACGCCTGTTCCGAGTGAAATATACGGTTAACGCGTATATGTCCACATTCGATTTAAAGGTGTATGGTCTTATATCGCAGCTTGCTCTTTTGATATTAAGTACGGGGAGGAAACTTATGCATCAGGCTTTATACAGAAAATGGAGACCGAAGCATTTTGACGATGTATGCGGTCAGGATCATATTACGTCCATACTAAAGTATGAGGTTGCAAACAACAAAACAACACACGCGTATTTGTTTTGCGGTTCAAGAGGAACAGGTAAAACGACCTGTGCCAAGATTCTTTCAAAAGCCGTAAACTGCGAACACCCCGTAAACGGTAATCCCTGCAACAACTGCCCTTCCTGCCATGCGGTGGATTCAGGTACGGCAACAGACGTATATGAAATGGACGCGGCAAGCAACAATGGCGTTGATAATATTAGGGATATCAGAGACGAGGTTCTTTATACTCCGTCGGAACTTAAAAATAGAGTTTACATCATTGACGAGGTGCATATGCTCTCTGCAAGTGCATTTAATGCACTGTTGAAAACACTTGAAGAACCGCCCGAAAATGTTATTTTTATCCTTGCGACGACAGAGACACAAAAGATTCCCGCCACCATTCTTTCAAGATGTCAGCGTTTTGACTTTAGACGTATCCCAACAAGAACGATTTCAGACAGACTTATGTATATTGCAAAAGAAGAGGGCTTGAAGCTCGAAGAGGATGCAGCTTTTCTTATTGCAAAGCTTGCTCAGGGCGGTATGCGTGATGCTATAAGTATGCTTGAACTGTGTTCGGGAGAACACGAGGAAATAACAACCGAAGTTGTTATCGAAACCACGGGAACGAACAGCAGAAACAGCGTTGTAAAAACGATCAACGCTATAAACGAAAAAGATTACGAAACCATTTTAGAACAGATAAATATACTGCACACTTCATCGCTTGATATTGCGGTATTTTGGAACGACCTTTTGTCATACTACAGAGATATGTTTGTTGTTAAAAACACAAGATCACCCAAGACATATCTTGATGTAACCGAAAATGAATTTGAAGAAATAAAGCAGACGGCAAGTAAATTTACCAACGCTGTAATAGCCTCACATATAAATCAGCTTGAGGAATGTTTTTACGCTATGCAGAGACCTAACGCCTCAAAACGTATATGTGCAGAGATGGCACTTATCAGAATGTGCGACAACAAGCTGTCTCTTTCCAACGAAGTTCTTGCAGAAAGAATTTCAGATATTGAAGATATGCTTTCCTCGGGCAATTTTACCTCAGCAGAAACTCCTCAATCTGCACCCATTTCCGTAAACGTTACAAAACCCGAAAAGAAAAATTCAGAAGAAACGATAGTAAACAACACGGTTGAAAATAATAGTCCCAAACAAGAAGAACCCGTTTATGCAGACAAGGAACAGAAAAGAACTTTAAAACAGCTTAGCTCATGGCCGGAAGTCGTAAAGAAATATTCAAAGACCGACCCGAGTACTTCTTCTTTCCTTGGTATGTCTTACGCATACAAGGACGGAAACGATATTATTATAAGGGTTCCCGGCAAATTCACATACGATATAATTTATCAGACCAACGTCAAAGAAAAACTTATATCACTAATAAACGCGACCGAGGGCATTTCAATATCTTCAAATGAACTCAAGGTTGAGATCAACGCCGAGAAGCCGGTATTCGACGATGAGACCGGCATAGACGAGATTATACAAAACAGTCAATAATATATCAAAACAAGGAGAATTATACAAATGAAAGCAAGATTACCTCAGGGAATGGGCGGAGGCCCTCAAAATATGCAGGCAATGCTCCGTCAGGCACAGAAGATGCAAGAGGATATGGCAAACCTTCAGGAAGACCTTGACAACCGCGAATATGAGATAAAGGCAGGCGGCGGTGCTGTTGTTCTTAAAATTAACGGTAAGAAGCAGATACAGGAGCTTGTTATCGACAGTGATATTGTTGATCCCGACGATACAGAAACTCTTGCAGACGTTCTGACTGCCGCATTTAATGAAGCTATTCGCACAGTTGAAGATACAAACCAATCTGAAATGGAGAAAATCACAGGCAGTATAAATATGCCCGGATTGTTTTAAATAAAATATGTCAGAATTTATTCCACCTCTGGAAATACTTATCGAACAGTTTCAGCATCTCCCCGGAATCGGCAGAAAAACAGCCCAAAGACTTGCTTTTTCAATAGTTGATTCCGAAGAAGAAAAGGTTCTGCAATTTGCCGAAGCTTTGGTCAATGCAAAAAAGAACATACACTACTGCCCTTCTTGCTACAATTTCAGCGAAGGCGGGCTTTGTTCTGTATGCCGTAACTCAGAAAAAGATAAGTCTGTTATCTGCGTTGTGGAAGATGCAAAAGTACTTATGGCAATTGAAAGAGTTAAAGGTGCAAACAGATATAACGGACTTTATCACGTACTCCACGGTGTTATATCCCCGCTTGATGGAATCGGCCCCGAGCAACTAAAGATAAAAGAACTGCTCGAAAGAGTTACCGATCCCGATTTAAAAGAGGTCATAATAGCCACTAACCCCTCGGTCGAAGGCGAAGCAACTGCCATGTATCTCACAAAGCTGTTAAAACCTATGGGACTGAAAATAACAAGACTTGCATTCGGTATCCCTGCCGGCGGAGACCTTGAATATACGGATGATATGACCCTACTCTACGCCCTGCAAGGCAGACGGGAGCTTTAAAAATGGCAGAAGGAAAATTAAAATGTCTCCGTTGCGGTGCGGAAAT
>JAZOUV010000092.1:0-40671 GCA_045658315.1 Eubacteriales bacterium | reverse complement strand
AATTTTAGTTAGAAAATTGACCTTGGACTTCTTGTGCGAATTGACTTTGGTTGTTTATAAAATATAACAAAAAAGTACTTGTTTTTTGAGCAAGTACTTTTTATATGACATATTATTTCAAATAGCTGTAGAAATTGGTTAGTTTTTTTACGTATTCTTCAGGTGAAGCCGGATAGCAAAGACCGTGACCTGCACCTTTTACAGTAACAAGCTCCTTTTTTGAGGTGCAAGCGTTGTAACATTCTACACTCATGGAATAGGGTACAAAATCGTCTGCATCTCCGTGTGCAAAAAGAATTGGTACGGGTGATTTTTTTACTGCTTCAACAGGTGTTAATTCTTCAAGGTCAAACTTTCCGTAAATTCTTGCTCCCAACTTTACAAAGGGATATAATAGGTCGGCAGGAAGATGCATTTCTTTTATAACTTTTTTGATAATGTTTTTGGCTGAGGAATAACCGCAGTCGGCAAGTATGCCTTTTACGCAAGAGGGAAGTCCTCTCTCGATACACATCATGACTGTAGATGCACCCATTGAAACACCTGTAAGAATAATATTTGACTCCTCTCCAAAACGTTTTTGCAGGTATTCAAGCCAACTTAATGCATCTTTGCTTTCGTTTATGCCGAATGAAATTACGTTTCCTTCGCTGTTGCCGCTTGCTCTTTGATCAATAAGCAAGACGTTGTGTCCTACTTCAAAGGCACGGTTGACGCCTCCGCAAAGGTCTCTTCTTGAATTGCCTCTGTAGCCGTGCATCATAAGCTCGATCGGAGCATTTTTATCAAGCTCGTAATATTTTCCGCGAAGCTTTAATCCGTCGAAGGAGATTATTTCAACACTATCGTGCGGCATTTCGTCGATCTGTTTCTGCCAAGCTATCATTTGTTCGCGGTATGGATCATAAATCTTTCCTTTTGGAATGGAATATGCTTCTTTCTCTTTTTTGTTTTTCTCGGAATTATAGAAAGCCATATAAAAACAAATGTATGAAGTCAGTAAAGATAATAGCACCATCAAAAGAACTATAACGATTGCAAAAAGTAAATAATTCATGTTTTCGCCTCCAAATGATATATTATCACTAATTCAAACAAAAAGCAACTAATTATCTAAATAATACATATGTGTGTAGTTTTTTGTTTTTGGTAAAAGACTTGAAATATATGGAAATATATTGTATTATTAAAAAGAACGAAAAAATTAAAAAAAATTATTTATATTTTTGTGACCTTTTTGTGTTTTGAAACGTTTTACTTATGAAAGGAGATACAGTAATGTTGTTGAAGTATCAAAATGACTTCGAGAAAATTTACGACGAATATGCCGATTTACTGTAT
This sequence comes from Eubacteriales bacterium, assembly GCA_045658315.1. Lineage (GTDB taxonomy): Bacteria > Bacillota > Clostridia > Oscillospirales > CAG-272 > RGIG1995. The sequence continues at coordinate 39,330 of JAZOUV010000092.1, read as the reverse complement.
CGAATTGCTCTTACACACTCCGCAAATCAATATGATGCTATGGACGCCGTTCAGGATGTTTTTGTTAAGTTTGCTTCTTCGGACAAGGTTTTTTCGGACAAAGAACATCAAAAGGCGTGGTTTATCCGTCTTGTGATCAACAGATGTCATGATTTGAGCAGAAAACTTCATGTTAGGCAGTATACTCCGCTTGATGAAGTTTATGATTTTCCCGATGAAGATTCGAGATTATCCCCAAATGTTAGGGAAATTCTTGATGGACTGCCCGAAAAGTTTAGAACTGTTTTGGTTTTGCATTATCTTGAAGGTTTTTCGGTGCAAGAAACAGCTGATATACTTAAATTATCGGTATCCGCGGTTAAGATGAGGTTGTCGAGAGCAAGAGAGTTTGTTAAAGAAAAACACGAAAAGGGGGAGTTTTATGATTAGTCAAACAGATATAAATAAGTATAGGCAAATTAAGGCTCCAAAAGAATTAAAAGAAAAGGTTTTGTCGTCTTCCAAGTCTTCGCAATCAAAAAAACATTTTTTTAATGTAAAAACAATTACTTCGGTTGCGGCGTGCTTGCTTGTCGGTGTTTTCTGTACTTTTCTGTTTAACAATTCAACAGATCATGTTACTATTACACCCATTTCACCTGCCAACAGTTACCCAAGGGGGATTGATTCTGTGTTGTTGGTGGTTGAGTGTGATGGGGATTTCGACATTTCGACGGAAGATAGCTCGTTTTATTACTATCCTGACGGTTCTGAGAAAGCCGAATGTTTGACTGAATTGAAAAGTGTCAACAATGAACTTGAAATTCAATGGAAGGTTTCTGAGTCTCCGTCTTATGTTGAGATTAATGGCGAGTTATATGAAATATCATTTTCATTTTCGGAAGAAAAAGCTGTTGTTACAAAAATAAAAAAATAAAAATATAAATCTTAAGGAGAAAAAACTATGAAAAAATTAATCGCACTTATTCTTGCAGTTCTTACCATCTTTGCTTTTGCTGCTTGCGGTAAAAAGGCGGGCGACAAGGACGAAAACAAACTTGATGGAGTTAATGCTCCCGTAGACATTCTTATCGCAATTTGGAATACTTACGACGCTGAAACAGAGAAATTCTTTGCTATGGGTGGAGATTTTGAAACACCTGTGGACAACGCTCCCGGTGCAGTTAACATTTCTAACAAAGAAGATGTAACAGCTCGGCTCGTTTGTCCCGAAGATGCTTTGGCGATGGTTGACGGTGCTGCATCTCTTATTCACGCGATGAACGCTAACACCTTCACAGGTGCTGCTTACAGCATTAAAGAGGGCTCTTCTGCTGATGCATTTATCACTTCTATCAAAACTGCAATTAATGGCAATCAGTGGATATGCGGTTTCCCCGAAAAGCTTCTTACAGCTAAGGTTACAGACGATTACGTAGTTGTTGCTTTCGGTAACGGCGAAATTATTGAAACATTTAAGGGCAAGCTTACGGCCCAGTATGACTTTGCAGTTGTTGAGGTTGAGGCTATTGACTAATACTTAAAGAACAATAAATTATACACACTTAGGAGAACATTATGTTATTTTCAAGCATACCGTTTCTCTATTACTTTCTCCCTTGTGTGCTGATACTGTACTTTATTTCACCCCGGTGCTTAAAAAACTCGGTTCTGCTACTTTCCAGCCTTGTTTTTTATGGCTGGGGTGAACCTAAATACGTACTGTTGATGGTCATTTCGATATTGGTTGGATATGTGAGTGGTCTTTTGATTGAGAAGTTCCAAGGGACGGTCTTTTCCAAAATATCGATGATTTCAGGGGTTGTAATAGGTTTAGGCTTTCTTGGATACTATAAATACGCTGACTTTTTTATTGAAAATTTTAATGCTGTAACGGGGCTGTCTGTTGCTGCATTAAAAATAGCTCTTCCAATCGGTATAAGCTTCTATACCTTCCAGATAGTAAGCTATGTCATTGACGTTTACAGACAAGAAACTAAGGCACAAAAAAATATTATTAATTTAGCGGCTTACGTTGCGATGTTTCCGCAGCTTATTGCGGGTCCTATTGTAAGGTACGTTGATATTGAAGTTCAGCTCCGAGAAAGACGGCATACTTTTGATAAGATTTCTCTGGGTACAAGACGTTTTATTCTTGGACTGGGCAAAAAGATTCTTATTGCAAATGCTTTAGGTGAACTTTGTGATATCTTCAGAGAAACAGCCGGTCCGTCTGTTTTGTTTGCGTGGGTCTACGGTATCGCTTTCTCGCTTCATATTTACTTCGATTTTTCGGGCTACAGCGATATGGCTATCGGTCTTGGTCATATTTTTGGATTTGATTTTCTTGAAAACTTTAATTATCCATATATTTCAAAGAGCGTAACGGAGTTTTGGCGTCGTTGGCATATGTCTCTTGGTTCTTGGTTTAGAGACTATCTTTACATTCCTCTCGGGGGAAACCGCGTTAAGAAGATAAGATGGTTTTTTAATATATTTGTTGTATGGCTGGCTACAGGTTTTTGGCACGGTGCGGCATGGAACTTTATCATTTGGGGCTTGATGTTTGGCGTATTGCTTGTTATAGAAAAACTGTTCCTGCTTGAGTTTCTCAAAAAGCATAATATTTTATCACGATTTTACGTTTTATTTGTTGTAATGATAAGTTTCATCATTTTTAATGCTCCGACTATGTCTCAAGCTTGGATAGATATAATATCTTTGTTTGGTGCAGGAAATCTTCCTTTGGTTACTGCCGATACTCTATATTATTTGCGTAGTTATGAATTGATATTTGTTATTGCTATCATTGGAGCAACACCCTTTATGAAAAAGGCTGTTATTAAAATCAACGATACAAATGTTGGCTCAAAGATACTCAACACAGCTGAACCGCTTGTGATGGTGACGCTTTTGGTGATAATGACCGCATTCCTTGTTGACGGTTCCTTCAATCCTTTCTTGTATTTCAGATTTTAACAGAGGGGAGGAGCGTATATGAATAATAAAACAAAGAATACAGTTCAGATTATTTTACTTGCAGTTGTCTTGTTTGGACTTTCTTTTTGGTGTTGGTTTAAGCCTACAACAGATTACAGCACAACCGAAAGACGCGAGCTCGACAAGCTCCCTGAACTGAGTATTAGCAGCATTTTAGAGGGAAAATTTATGTCGGGGTTTGAGGATTATACACTCGACCAGTTTCCTGTTAGAGACAGCTTCAGAACGATCAAGGCTTTTACCGCCAAATATATATTCGGCCATCTTGATAATAACGATGTGTTTATTACTTCAGACGGTATGGTTGGCAAACATGAATATCCTTTAAAAGAGGATCAGCTTGTGTTGGCAGCAAATAAGTTTAAGTATCTTTATGACACATATTTCAAAGATAATGGTGGAAATGCCTATATTTCTGTAATTCCGGATAAGAACGCTTTTATCGCAGAGCAAAGCGGACATCTTTCAATGGATTATGATAAATTTTTTGAAATTATGAAAGAGAATACCGCATTTGCAGAGTATATTGATATAAGAGATTTGTTGTCGATTGAGGATTACTATTTTACTGATACCCACTGGAAGCAAGAAATGATTACAGATGTTGCAGACAGACTTGCAGACAAAATGGGGGTTACTCTTGACACGAATTACAGAGTAAACACGTTGGATAAACCTTTTCAGGGCGTATATTACGGTCAGGCAGCACTCCCGGTTGAAAAAGATACACTGAAATATCTTACAAGTGATATAATTGATGCTTGCATTGTAACCAACCACGAGACAGGACAAAAAATGTCTATGTATGATATGGAAAAGGCATACGGGAACGATTCTTACGAAGCGTTTCTTTCGGGGTCGCTGTCGTTGATTACGATTGAAAATCCCAATGCGACTACAGATAAAGAGCTTGTTGTTTTCCGTGATTCTTTCGGAAGCAGCCTTGTTCCGCTTCTTGCATCGGGGTACAAGAGTATAACAGTTGTTGACATACGTTATATTGCATCAATTGTATTGAAGAACTATATTGATTTTGAAAAGAAAGATGTTCTGTTTATTTACAGTACTCTTGTTCTTAACAACAGCAGTATGTTGAAGTGAATTTTAAAAAAAGGTATGATTTTGATATTATCAGAATCATACCTTTTTTATATTTTTGATATGTACTTGCATTATGCTATACAATGTTATATAATTAAATTATGTTGAATGATGTAAAAAAATCGGTTTTTAAATAAAAACTGAAAAGGGGTATAATGAGTAAATTTCGCGAATTTATAAAGGAAAATAAACTATATGTAATTATTTTTGCTATTGTGTTTGCAGTAGTTGCCGCGGCAATTGTTGTGTTGTGTATATTTATTACTAATCAAAGCGTTATGACCGGCGGAAAACCTATAAACGAAACCGAACAGCAAACAGAACCGGAAGAAATCGTTATAGAATCACCGAAAGCAGAAGAACCGTATGTGCCTTATGAAAAGAGAAGCAATGGAATTGATGTCTCAAAATGGCAGGGACAGATTGATTGGAAAAAGGTTAAGGAAAGCGGAATATATTTTGCGTTTATTAGGGTTGGCTACAGAGGAGAAAACGGTAATATCTACGAAGATGAACGTGCGGCATATAATTTGCTCCAAGCTGATGCAAACGGTATCATGATCGGTGTATACTTTTTTTCAACAGCCGTCAGCCAAGAAGAAGCTGTTGAAGAGGCTCAATGGGTTTTAGATTACATAGAAGGGTACAGCATATCATACCCCGTTGTATATGACTGTGAGGGCTTTACAGAACCCGAAAGCAGAATGTATAATCTTACTGCAGAACAGAGAACTGATAACGCACTTGCATTTCTTGATAAGGTTTCGGAAGCGGGATACGACACTATGCACTACGGTTCGCGAAACGATTTGAGCGACAGCGAGTGTTGGGATGTTGAGCTGATTGAGCGTTATCATAAAATATGGGTTGCTATGTATACTACAGCACCGTATCCATATAAGGACAAGCCTATATATACAAGACGGTGTGATGCTTGGCAGTTTTCAAATAAAGGTAGTATTAATGGGATAAGTACAGATGTTGACCTTGTGGTTTGTTATTTTGTTTGCGATAAGGCACCACCCAGGAATCCCGACAAGATACCGACGGATATACCATCCGATGACGTGCCGCAAGTTGACGGAATGGTGCATGGCGTGCGTTTTTATAACCACAACGATAGTGTAACGGCAAAGATACTTGTTAATCTGCGGGAATATCCGTCCACAGGATTTGACGGAATTGTCGGTACTCTGGAGAATGGTGTATATATTCAAAGAACGGGCATAAGTGATCAAGGCTGGTCAAGACTTATTTATAACGGACAGACAGTGTATGCTGTTTCAAGCTATCTTTTAGCAGAAGAAGGGGATACCGAGATAGGAGGGGAGACTTCCGGACAGTATTATTTTGATTCTGTAAATGATTTGGTTACAGCTAAAATAGAGACAAACTTGAGAACTGAACCTACAACAAGCGGCTCTGAAATTGTTTACACATTAAAAAACGGTGAAAATCTTAAGAGAACGGGTCTTAATTTAGCAACCGGTTGGTCGAGGTTAGAATATAACGGTCAAACTGTTTACGCAATTTCTTCATATCTTACCGTTCAGGATAATATAGAATAAAGGGTGATTTTTTTGAAAGAAGAAACGAATAATTATGCTAATATTCTTGCTCTCATACTCGATGTTGGAGAGGCACTTGTTTTTGCAGGGGCGGAAATCGGAAGAGTTGAAGATACGATAACGCGAATGGCAAAGACTTATGGTGCAGTTAAAGTTGATGCATTTGCTTTGACTTCTGTTGTGCTTTTGAGTGTTACTTTTCCGAATAATGTTGTTCTGACACAAACAAGGAGAGTTGTTGCAGGAGGACAGACAAATTTTGTTAAGATAGAAAAATTAAACGCTTTAAGCAGAAGATGTTGCAAACAAGCACTGACAAGAGAAGAATTAAAACAAGAGATAGAGAATATCAACCGTGATTCGATTCACAGATTGTATATTTATTTAGGTTCGGTCTTGGCGGCAGGAGGATTTGTTGTTTTTTTTGGCGGTAATTTGCTTGATTCTGTTGTTTCCGGCTTGTTTGCTGTTGCAATTTGCTTTTTGTCTGACATATTCTCCCCAAGAATTCCCAACAAGGTTTTTTATTATTTTATCACATCGCTGATAATCGGCTTCGGAATATGTTTGACGGCAAAATATATACCTATTTTGCACTCTGACAAAATTATTATCGGCGACATAATGGTTCTCGTACCCGGAATTGCTCTTACCGGGGCGGTAAAGAATATTTTGATAGGCGATACGCTTTCTGCGGTAGTGAAGTTAGCTGAATGCTTAGTGTGGACATGTGCACTTGCAGGCGGGTTTATGATACCGATAGCGTTTTTGACGGGAGGTTGATAGCGTGAAATTCGTAATTCAACTTATTGGGGCTTTGATAGGTTCTTTGGGGTTTTCCCTAATTTTTAATTCAGGGAAAAAAACTCTTATTCCGGCAATAATCGGCGGAACTATGGGCTGGGCTGTGTATTTAGTGTTTGAATATCTGGGGGCTGGCGTTTTTGTTGCAACGATTGCGGCCGCCGCGTTCTGCCAAATTTACTCTGAAACATTCGCCCGTATACTCAAGGCACCGATGACAGTCTTTTATATTCCCGCTATTATTCCTTTGGTTCCGGGGGGATCGTTGTATTATACGATGTATTATGCCGCGATCAATGATTGGGGTGGTTTTAGGCATTACGGCTCTACAACATTGAAGGTTGCATTCGGTATAGCTGTCGGTGCGAGTTTTGTTTCTGCAATATTGTTATTGCTTCCAAAAAGAAAAACACAGGGTTAATTTTAAAGAAATTGAAATAGTTACTTATTCAGAAAAATAAAATAATATATGAATAAAGTAATCTGTTGACAAACTGTGTCAAATATTATATAATTATATGCATAAATTATTGGCTTTTTGTGTTAAAACCGAAAAGCCAATATATAACACCGAACACTTGAATATATGTTCAGTTGTTGAAAAGTCGGAGGGTTGATTATGAAGAAGATATTTAATATTGAAGTTGATTGTGCGAATTGTGCAAACAAAATGGAGAATGCGACAAATAAGGTTGACGGTGTAAAATCTGCTACAGTTAATTTTATGGCACAAAAGATTTCGGTTGAATTTGAAGACGGTGCGAACAGTGTTGCCGTTATGCAAGATGTTTTAAAAGAATGCAGAAAAATCGAAAAAGACTGCAAAATATATTTTTAAAACGGGGTGGTTGTTTTGACTGCTAAACAAAAGAAGATATTTGTCAGAATACTGATTTCGTTTGTTTTTTGTGTTATTATATATTTACTTCCTGCGTCGGAATATTGGCTGTTAGGATTATATATGATCCCTTATTTAATAGCAGGGTATGATATACTGATGGAGGCTGTTAGGGGAATTGTAAACAGACAACCTTTTGATGAAAATTTTTTAATGGCACTCGCGACTGTTGGGGCGTTTGCTCTTGGTGAATATACAGAGGCGGTTTTTGTAATTTTGTTTTATCAGCTTGGAGAACTGTTTCAAGGCTACGCTGTCGGAAAATCACGAAAGAATATTGCTTCATTAATGGATATTCGACCTGATTACGCCAATATCGAAAACGAGGACGGAGAACTCATTAAGGTTGATCCTTATGAAATATCTGTTGGTGATATGATATTTGTTAAGCCGGGAGAAAGAATTCCGCTGGACGGTATTGTTATTGAGGGTGAATCGATACTTGATACAGTAGCATTGACCGGCGAGAGTATTCCTAGGAAAATCGCTGTAGGTGACGAAGCCTTAAGCGGATGTATAAATATTAACGGAATATTGAAGCTGAAGGTTATTAAAGAATTTGAACGGTCAACAGTATCAAAAATTCTTGACCTTGTTGAAAACGCAAGTTCAAAAAAAGCAAAGTCCGAAAAGTTTATTTCAAAATTTGCAAGAATATACACTCCGGTAGTTTGTTTTTCAGCTTGTGCTTTAGCTGTTTTACCTCCGCTTTTAATATTGCTTGCTTCGGGCAATAATTCATTTGGTATATGGGTTTACAGGGCTCTTACGTTTCTTGTGATAAGTTGTCCGTGTGCACTTGTTGTCAGTGTTCCGCTTAGTTTTTTTGCTAGTATAGGCGGTGCCGGCAAATGCGGTATTCTTGTAAAAGGCTCAAACTATTTTGAAGCATTATCTTCAGCGAAGATAGCGGTGTTTGACAAGACAGGAACACTTACCAAGGGCGTGTTTGATGTAGCGGAAGTCCATTGTGTTTCTTTAGACAAAGAAACTATTTTAGAGTACTCTGCTTTAGCCGAATGTTTTTCGACACACCCGATAAGTGAAAGTTTAAAAAAATCATACGCAAAAACACTTGACAAATCACGCGTTTCGTGCTTTACTGAAATAAGCGGTTTGGGTGTTTCTGCTAAAATCGACAAATCTGATGTTTTGGTTGGGAATTCAAGGCTGATGCAAACAAATAATATTATATATTCCGAGTGTCATAAGGCCGGGACAATCGTACATGTTGCAGTTGACGGAAAATATGCGGGATATATTCGTATTGCCGATGTCTTGAAGGATGATGCTGTACAGGCTGTATCATCATTGAAAAAAATTGGTGTAGAAAAATGCGTTATGCTGACCGGAGACAGAAAAAACATAAGCGAAAGTATTGCTAATGAAATTGGTATTGATAACGTATACGCAGAGCTTTTGCCGGATGATAAGGTTTCGGTTGTTGAGTCTTTGATAAAGGGCAAAAACAAAAAGGATACTCTTGTCTTTGTGGGGGACGGTATAAACGATGCTCCGGTATTGGCGAGAGCCGATGTAGGTGTGGCGATGGGAGCCTTAGGTTCGGATGCAGCTATAGAGGCTGCCGATATAGTCATTATGGATGATGATCCAATCAAAGTGTCGAAAGCTATATTAATTGCAAAAAAATGTATGAGGATAGTATATCAGAATATTTACTTTGCGATTGGAATAAAAATTTTATTTCTTTTGCTGGGGGCTTTGGGGATAACAAGCATGTGGCTTGCCATATTTGCCGATGTAGGAGTTATGGTGATTGCTGTTTTGAATGCCGTTAGAGCTTTAAAGGTGTAAATATTATCTGTATACATAAAACGGAGGACTTATGTTAGAATTAAGAAATGTTTCATTTGAGGTGCATACCGACACGGTAGACAAGGCGATTGTCAAGGATGTCAGTTTTACAATAGAGGACAATAAGTTTGTAGTCATTACCGGTCCTAACGGTAGTGGCAAATCAACGCTTGCAAAATTGATTATGGGTATTGAGAAACCCACAGCCGGACAGATTATTTTGGATGGCGTTGATATAACGGATATGAGCATAACCGAGAGAGCTGATTTGGGTGTTAGCTTTGCATTTCAGCAGCCGGTTAGGTTTAAGGGAATATATGTTTTTGACCTGCTCAGAATTGCCGCAAAGAAGAAGCTTACGGTTTCCGAGGCGTGCGAATACCTTTCGGCAGTTGGACTTTGTGCAAAAGATTATATAAACCGAGAAATAAACAACAGCCTTTCGGGCGGCGAATTAAAGAGAATTGAAATAGCAACTGTTCTTGCGAGAGGGACGAAGCTTTCTGTGTTTGATGAACCTGAGGCGGGAATCGACCTTTGGAGTTTCCAAAATCTTATAAAAATATTTGAACAGATGCAAAGCAATATAAAGGGTTCTATTCTTATAATATCTCATCAAGAGCGAATATTGAATATTGCCGACGAGATAGTTCTTATTGCAGACGGTAAGATTAAGAAACACGGTACAAAAAAAGAGGTTTTACCTGAGCTTTTAGCCCAGACTGCCGCACGCGGACTTTGTATGAAATTTACAGAAGGAGGTAAAATTTGATGGCAGATAAGATTCAAGAGAGACTTTTGTCAGAGGTTGCAGACCTTCATGAGATTCCTGCAGGTGCATTCAATATTCGCGAGAACGGCGAAACTGCTATGAGAAATACGACTGCAAATATTGATATTGTAACCAAAAAAGAGCTGAACGGAATCGATATCCATATTAAAAATGGTACGAAGAATGAGAGCGTTCATATTCCTGTTGTTATAAGCAAGTCGGGCATTGATGAAACTGTTTATAACGATTTTTACATTGGTGATGATTGTGACATTGTTATAGTTGCAGGATGCGGAATCCACAACAGCGGCGATTTTGATTCAAAGCACAACGGGTTACACAGATTTTATGTAGGAAAGAATTCCAAGATAAAATACGTAGAAAAGCATTACGGTGAGGGAGATGGAAACGGAAAACGTATTATGAATCCCGGAACTGAAGTTTATTTGGACGAAAACAGTAATGTTGAGATGGAAATGGTGCAGGTCAAGGGTGTTGACTCTACTGTACGTAAAACTGTTGCCAAACTCAAGGCGGGGTCCAAACTGGTTGTCAGAGAAAGACTTATGACTCATGGATGCCAGACTGCGATAAGCGATTATGTTACCGAACTTGAAGGGGACGGATCTGCTGTTGATATTGTTTCGCGTTCTGTGGCTAAGGATAATTCATACCAAAAGTTTGATTCAAAGATAGTAGGAAACTGCTCGTGTAACGGTCATACAGAGTGCGATGCTATTATTATGGATAATGCTAAGGTTGTTGCCGTTCCTGCACTTGAAGCTAACTCTATTGACGCTATGCTTGTTCATGAGGCAGCTATCGGGAAAATTGCAGGTGAACAGCTTATAAAGCTTATGTCTCTGGGATTGACCGAAGAAGAGGCTGAAGAGCAGATTGTAGGCGGATTTTTGAAATAATTTAAATTCAGGTGATTTAATGAATTTTGAAAAAGATATTGAAAGATGCGAAAAAATCGAGGTGCACGAAGACGTACTGAGTGTTGTGAAAGCGAGATTGCCTAAGGAAGAAAGTTTGTATGACCTTGCAGATTTTTTTAAGGTATTCGGCGATTCCACGAGAATCCGTATTTTATTCGTGCTGTTTGAGGCGGAGGTTTGCGTGTGCGATCTTGCCGCTATGTTGAATATGACAGCTTCCGCAATATCCCACCAGCTTAATTTCCTCAAAAGGAGTAAACTTATAAAAAGCAGACGTGAGGGGAAGTCCGTTTTTTATTCTTTGGCGGACAACCATGTCCGCACAATAATAAGCCAAGGCATGGAACATATTGAAGAATAATTTAAAAACTGCTGAAATTTTCAGCAGTTTTTTTGAATTTTTCACCTATCTTTTGGGAAACAATATAATAAAAGAGAGGTGTTGATCGGTGGTTATGTTTCTAATCGGTTTAGTTGTCGGCGGAATGATTGGGACTGTGACTATGTGCTTGTTTCAGATAAACAACCATAGATAAAGAATTTGTTATATTGACTTATGTCTAAAATAAGGTTATAATAATAAAAACTTTATTTTAGGGGGATATATGAATATTGCAGTTATAACAGGAGCGTCATCGGGACTTGGTATAGAGTATCTTAAGTATGTTTGTGAGCGTTATACAAATATACAGCAGTTTTGGATAGTAGCAAGGCGAAAAGAAAGGTTGGAGTCAATAGCGAACGAATATCCTGATAAAACTATTGTCCCCATAGCCCTTGATCTTACCGAATATGATAGCTATAAGGTGTTTGACGAACTTTTACTAAAGGCTGATGCGGAAATTAAGGTCTTTGTTAATAACGCCGGATACGGTGTTTTAGGTGATGTTAATGAAATAGACTGCATAAAACAAGCGGGAATGGTTGACTTGAATTGTAGGGCGTTGACAGCACTTACGGCGATAGCTCTTAAGTATATGAAGGCCGGGAGCTTTATAGTGAATGTATGTTCTATAGCATCTTTCTGTCCGAATTCAAGAATGACTGTTTACAGCTCAACAAAGGCTTATGTGAAAAGTTTTTCGAGAGGAGTTCGTTTTGAGAACAAGAAAAACGGGATAAATATACTTGCTGTTTGTCCGGGACCTATGAATACAGAATTTTTGAGTGTTGCGGGGATAAGCGGCAACTCAAAGACATTCGATACACTGCCTTACTGCGATCCTGCAAAGGTTGCTAAAAATTCACTCATTGCGGCAGAAAGGGGAAGAGCTATATACACACCTCGGGCGTTTTATAAATTTTACAGACTCCTTGCCAAGCTTATACCTCACAGTTTAATGATGTATCTTACAAAAACATAAAAAATGTAACTAAAACCGCAAGATTATAACAGAAAGTTCGATTTATTAAAAAATTACTCTGTGCAAAGTACATAAAGTCACTAAAAAATTACTACCCAAAGAAGAGATAATCATAAACTCTTCTTCGGGTAGTTTTGTCTTATACAATTACAAGTAAGGAATTATTTTTTAGTTGATTATTATTTTTTTGCAATAGTTCTTTGAATAAATTTAACGAGCTCAACAATTGGAATAATTGCAAAAGCAATAGCAAGAGCAACAAAGTATTCAGCCCAACTGATTTCTTCAAATTCAAATATTGTTACAAGGAACGGGATTTTAATTACGCAAGTAGTGAGGGCCAAAGCAAGTATCATAGCACCCCAAAGGTAGAAGTTGTGAGTGTTCATTGTAAAGATAGAACTACGTTGAGAACGCATATTCATCGAGTGGAATATTTCGGCCATACTCATTGTGAGGAATGCCATTGTTATACCGTCGGGGCTTTGTGCGATTTCCCATACTCCGCTTTCCATAAAGTGTCCAACAAAGTATGCAATAATTGTTAGGGCAGAAACAAGTACTCCCTGATAAAGAAGGTCAATGCCGAGACCGCCGGCGAATATACCGTCTTTTGAGTCGCGGGGTTTTCTTTCCATTACGTTCTTTTCGCTCTTTTCCATACCAAGTGCAAGAGCAGGAAGGCTGTCTGTAATAAGGTTGATCCAGAGGATGTGAATAGGTTTAAGAATTGTAAAACCGAGAACTGTAGCAGCGAAGATGGAGAATACTTCACTAAGGTTTGAAGAAAGAAGGAACTGAATAGCTTTACGAATGTTATCGTAAATTCTTCTGCCTTCCTCAACCGCGGAAACAATCGTAGCAAAGTTGTCGTCAGCAAGAATCATATCGGCAACATTCTTTGTTACGTCTGTACCTGTGATACCCATACCGATACCGATGTCGGCACTCTTAATTGAAGGGGCGTCGTTTACGCCGTCACCTGTCATCGCGGTAACCATACCTTTTTCTTTCCAAGCTTTAACTATTCTTGTTTTATGCTCGGGCTGAACTCTTGCATATACCGAGTAGTTTTGGATTGTGTTAAGTAACTCTTCGTCACTTATTTTGTTTAGCTCGGCACCGGTAATTGCCTGGGAAGCATTTTCTATTATACCGAGTTCTTTTGCTATAGCTATAGCAGTATCCTTGTGGTCGCCCGTAATCATTATGGGACGAATAGATGCAGATTTACACTGTTCGATAGCCAACTTAACTTCGGGACGAACAGGGTCAATCATACCTACGAGACCGATAAATGTGAGGTTGTTTTCGAGGGCTTCGGGTTCGTAGGAGGCGGGAGCTTTTTCATGATTTTTATATGCTGCCGCAAGAACACGGAGAGCTCTGTCGGCTTTGTTCTTGTTTTCCTGCATTATCTGTGCACGAACTTCATCTGTAAGGGGAAGAACTGTGCCACCTGAAATGTAAGTTGTACAACATCTTAGTATTTCGTCGGGAGCACCTTTTGTATACTGAATGATATTGTTTTCATTTTGGTGAAGCGTTGACATCATTTTTCTTCCGGAATCAAAAGGAGCCTCGCCTATACGGGGAAGTGTGGCTTTAAGGTCTTTTTTGTGGAGACCGCATTCGTATGCAAAGTCAACAAGAGCACACTCTGTTGGTTCGCCGATTGCTTTGTTGTCGCTGTCAAGCTCTGCGTCTGAACAAAGAGCCATAGCTGTTGCAAGTAAATTCTTGTCATCCGCAAAGTGCTCTGTAACAGTCATTTTATTCTGTGTCAATGTTCCGGTTTTGTCAGAACATATAATCTGCGTACAACCGAGAGTTTCAACAGCGGTCAAACGTCTGATAACAGCACTTCTCTTACTCATTTTGGTAACGCCGATCGAAAGAACGATTGTAACAACCGTTGCAAGACCTTCGGGAATTGCAGCGACGGCAAGGCTTATTGCAATCATAAACGTGTCGAGAAGAACTTCGCCCGACCAGTTATTGTTTTTGATTACGGTAAATGCGAATATAAATACACAGATTGCAATTACAAGATATGTGAGTATCTTGCTGAGCTGAGAAAGTTTAATTTGAAGAGGTGTCTGTTCGTTTTGTGCCTGTGCAAGTACATCGGCGATCTTTCCCATTTCTGTATCCATGCCGGTAGCTATTACAATGGCTGTGCCTCTGCCGTAAACAATAGTCGAACCCATATAAACCATGTTTTTGCGGTCACCGAGTGGAACATCTTCATCGTTACCTTTGCTTTCAAGAACATCAATGTTTTTGTTTACCGGAACAGATTCCCCTGTTAAAGCGGCTTCTTCGGCTTTTATGGATGCACATTCAATAAGTCTTGCATCGGCCGGAACTGCATCGCCTGCTTCAAGAATAATTATATCGCCTACAACTAAATCTTCGCTTTTAACGTGAACGAGTTGACCGTCTCTGAGGACTTTTGAGGTTGCGGCAGTCATTTCTTTTAATGCATCAATCGCTTTTTCGGCTTTGCTTTCCTGAATAACGCCCAATACGGAGTTGAGTATTACAACGAAGAGGATGATAATTACATCAGTCGGAGCCTCACCCTCAATTACAGCGGTTACAGCGGAAATTGCAGCAGCGACCAAGAGGATAATTATCATCGGGTCTACAAGCTGTTTTATAAAACGCCCGAGGATTGTTTCTTTTTTTGCTTCTACAAGCTTGTTTTTTCCGTACTTCTCAATACGGCTTTGTGCCTCTGCGGAGGTAATACCTTTTTCCGATGATTTGAAATGTTCAAATACTGCGGAAAGCGGTGATAAATGTGCTTTCATTTTTTTCTCCTTCTAAATATAAATATTTTTATTTTTTTATGATTAAAAAAGACTTTTACAGCCAAAAGTGCTGTAAAAGTCTTGCCAGTTACTAAAAAAGCACCAACCGACCGAACTCAATAATAAGTTGTCTTGACGATCGAATGACGCAGACATACTGCGTAAGCTACTCCCTTTTACCTACACTTATTTTAACATTATTTTACTTGCGTGTCAATAGTTTTCTTTTTTATTTACGTATATTTTGATGAAAATATTGCTTTTACAGAGACATCAATTTATGTCTGTTATTGACAATTTATTTAGTAGACAGTATAATTTATTTTAAAGACTGGATTTGCGGAGTGTTTTAATGAAAGAAAAGTTTGAATTTGTTGCAACCTGTCTCTTTGGCTTGGAAAAGCTTGTCGGAGAGGAGATAGATGCATTAGGCTATAAAAGAATAGAAACCATAGACGGCAGAGTAGCTTTTGAGGGAGATTTGACCGTAATTGCACGATGTAATATAAACTTTCGTTTTGCTGAACGTTTGTATTTAAGACTCGGTAGTTTTAAAGCGAATAGTTTTACAGAGCTTTTTGACGGCACAAAAGCTCTTCCTTGGGAAGAATGGATAGAAAAAAATGATGAGTTTCCCGTCAAAGGTCACTCAATAAAATCTAATCTTTTTTCTGTTCCCGACTGTCAAAAAATAGTGAAAAAAGCTGTTGTTGAACGGTTAAGAAATAAATACAACATTAATTGGTTTATTGAAACCGGTGTAAAAAAACAGATAGAGTTTTTTATATTTAAAGATAAAGCTGATTTAATGATTGATCTTTCGGGAGTTCCGCTTCACAAGAGAGGTTACAGAGCCGCTTCGGGAGGTGCACCCATTCGTGAGACCTTGGCGGCGGCGATGGCTAAAATCGCCAGACCGAGGGAGGATATTCTTTTTTGGGACCCTTTTTGCGGCTCGGCAACCATACCGATAGAAGCGGCGTTGATAATGACAAATACCGCACCAAATATTAACAACAGCTTTATTTCCGAAAGATTCGATAATGTACCTAATGTGATTTTTTCTTCGGCACGTGAAGAGTCAATGTCCTTGATTAATCACGATATTCGTTTTAAAGCTTATGCAAGTGATATTGATTCCAATGTTTTGAAAATTGCAAAAAACAATATTATGAAAGCAGGAATGAATAAGTATATTGATTGCTTTGAAAAGAATGCACTTGATATTGAGACCGGAGGGGAGAAGGGGACTGTTGTTTGTAATCCCCCGTACGGTGAACGTTTGTCTGATGCTGACTCTGTGTATAAGCTTTATTCGGATATGGGAAAGGCATTTTCACGCCTTGAGCGTTGGCAGATCTACATTTTAACAAACGACGAAGGGTTTGAAAGAAGATACGGTAGACAAGCCGACAAGATAAGAAGATTATATAACGGTATGTTACGTTGTAATTATTACCAGTTTTTTAAGCCACAAAACAAATAAGGAGCAAACATTTTGAAGCTGATAATTGCCGAAAAGCCGAGTTTGGGAAGAAACATTGTTGCCGCGATAGGCAATATGACCGGCAAGAACGGATACTACGAGGGAAAAGAATATATTGTTACCTGGGCATTCGGTCACTTGTTTACACTTGCGGATATAGAGGACTACAGCCCTCTGCCCGAGGGTAAAAAATATTGGTGTATTGACAATATACCTTGTTTTCCTGAGGAATTTAAATATATTTTAAAAAGAAATCCGGATAAATCTAATGATGCAGGAATAGAAAAACAATTTAATACAATTAAATATTTATGCAACAGAGACGATGTTGATACCATTATAAATGCAGGAGACTCTGACCGTGAGGGTGAAATAATAGTCAGAATATGTGTTGCAAAAGCCCTTGAATCTCCTAAGCACTTTACACGTCTCTGGCTTCCCGATCAGACGTCTGAGACTATTTTAAAAGGTCTTAATGAAATGAAGGGGGAAGAAGAATACGATAATCTTGCGAATGAAGGGTTTGCCCGCACGTTTATAGATTGGCTTTATGGCGTAAATCTTACACGTTATGCTACCTTGAAATGCGGTACATTACTCAGGGTTGGGAGAGTTATAGTTCCGATAGTCAAGGCTATTTATGACAGAGATATGGCTATCAGAAACTTTGTATCCGATAAATATTTTGCAATTCAGAGCAATGAACAAACAAACGGCGAAGAAATTGAACTTTTTAGCAAAGAAAAATTCCCAAAAGAGAAGTTGTTAGCTGCAGAAGCTCTTTGTAAAAAATACAACGAAGCAGGTGCTTATGTAACATCGGTAAAAAAGAAGGTTGAAACAGTTTCTGCGGGGAAATTATATTCACTAACAAAACTCCAAAATCATCTTGGCAAGAAATATAAGATGCCAATGGAAAAAAGCTTGGCGATATTACAAAAACTTTACGAGGAAGGGTATGTTACATATCCCAGAACAAATTCCGAATACCTTGCAACAAACGAAAAGAGCAAAATAAAAAATATTCTTTATGTTGTTGAGAGAATGGGATATCCTGTAGAATTTAAGGACAAAAAGACTGTTTTTGATGATAAAAAGATTGAGTCTCATTCTGCACTTACGCCTACAATAAAAATTCCCGAAAAGTCACAGCTTTCCGAAGATGAAATGAAGGTGTATTCCGCTGTGTTTAGACGGTTTGTTGCCGTATTTTGTTCGAAGGATTGTATAGTTAACCGTTCAGAAATAAAGATTTCGGTCGGTGAGCTTGAAGAGTTTACGCTGAAGGGGGTGGTAATGCTCGAAAAAGGGTGGACGAATTTTGATGATTACACCAAAAAAGATAAGCTTCTTCCCCCGCTAAAAACCGGCGAGAAAGTGAATGTTGAATTTAAACCCATTGAGAAAGAAACGACTCCTCCTAAACATTACACGATAGAGACTTTGAATAATTATCTCAAGAATCCATTTAAGGAAGATAAGAACAACATAGAAAACGACAACGACGAAGAAGAGTACAGAGCGATTTTTGAAGGTCTTGAGCTTGGTACCGAAGCAACTCGTACCGGCATTATTGATAACGCCAGAAAAAGCGGTTATATTGATTTAAAAAAAGATGTATATACGATTTTGCCGGGCGGTGAATATCTTATCGAATCACTTTCGATGATGAATATCAGTATGGATAAATACAAAACCTCAGAACTCGGTAAGGCGTTGAAGAAGGTTTTCAGAAACGAAATGACGATTGAAGAAAGCGTTGAATTGGCTAAGCAAGAAATAGCTAAAGTATTTGAGAAAAAAGAGGTTTCCCCTGGACAGGATGATGATTTCGGCTATTTTGGTGAGGTTGTCGGTAAATGTCCGTTGTGCGGAAGCGATGTTACCAGAACACGTTTTGGTTACGGTTGCTCCGGATATAGAATAAATGGATGCAAATTTACTGTTAATTTAAAAATATGCGGAAGGGTGATATCATTTTCCAGTATGAGAAAGCTTTTGAGCGACAGCGAGACAGATACCATTTCCGGCTTTATATCAAAGAATAATAAAACATTTGATGCAAAGCTTTGCCTTGAAGAAGGCAAGGTGAAATTCAGATTTTAATAAGGAGAAAATATGATTGTTAATATTAAAAAAATTGATGAACGAGCAATAATCCCGACATACGGAACTGATTATTCAGCAGGAGCTGATTTATACGCAGTATGCGATGAATGTGTGGTAATAAACCCCGGAGAAACAGTTCTTATTCATACATACTTAAGCGTTGAGATTCCGGAAGGGTATGGTGGATTTATTTATGCACGAAGCGGACTTGCGAGCAAAAAAGGTTTAGCACCTGCCAACAAGGTTGGCGTTATAGATGCCGATTACAGAGGCGAGGTTATGGTTGCTTTGCATAACCACGGTGTGAGTGTGCAAAGCATCGCAAACGGCGAAAGGATTGCTCAGCTTGTGATAGCACCGTTTTTAAAAGCGGAGTTTGTTCTAAAAGATGAACTCACAGACACGGTCAGAGGTTCCGGCGGTTTCGGCTCTACAGGAACAAAATAATTACTCCTTGCAACTCTTTTGTTGCAAGGTTTTTTATTTATCGAAACTCTTTGCGTATGCATATATTATCATTATACAGAATAAAAATATAGAAGGGTAAAATGTCTTTTTTGTAGCAAATTTAAGAAAAAATACTTAAAGGAAACGAAAGGAAATGTAATGATTGGATTTAGTTTTTATTCTTTTATTTAGGAGTGGTTTTTAATCAAATTGAAAAAATTTTGCAACAATTTATGCAAAAAAACAGCTTTTTTATGCATAAATTATTTGTGCAAAATGCAGAATTTTGAAAGTTGAATTTACAAGCTTAAGGCTGATTAACTTAATCACGCATTGCAAATCTTGCTTTTATGCAGGATATACAAAGTAAAATGTTAATTTTAACACCTAAGCAAATACCATATTTTACCAAATAAAAGTTGACAACACATCAATATTATGCTATAATTAACGCGTTTCCCGCAGATTTACGCACTTTTTTATAAAAGTGTGTTTGATTGCATTCAAGGAGGAGAATATGCAAGTTCAAAAGAATTTTAATAATTATGAACTGTATTCCAACCGTGTATCGGGCACAAAAATTTCGGGAATGAAAATGAATAAAAAAGGAAAGCGACTGCTGTACTCTGTATTGGTTTTGTTGCTTGTTGCTTCGTTTGTTACGGCTGTTATTGCGGTTAATATCGCATTTGACAATTCCATGTTAGCAACTTCTCCCGATTATTCATTGAACTCTCCTGAATATTCTTCATATAACTCGGTTTTTTCGAATTTTAAGCCCACTGTTACATTTTCTATTATTGACAGAGGCGGAGATGAGCTTATTGTATCTACCGAGGCTGTCGAGCTTAACAAAGTTCTTGAAGATCGCGAGATTGTGCTTGATGATTCATGTGTTGTGAATTATCCGCTTAATACTACAGTTTATGACGGTATGGAAGTGGTTATTGATTCTATAACCTACGAAGAGGTTGCTGTCAACACAGTTGTTCCGTTTGACACAAAAACTATAGAGCTTCAAACAATACCGAAAGGCACCAAGAACGTTATCACAAAAGGTGCTGAAGGAAATATGACAAACACTTATCGTAAGAAGTATGTTAACGGAATCTTTGAAAGCGAAGAATTGATTAATCAAGCGATGACACTTGAACCTGTTACAGAAGTTGTTCAGCTTGGTGTCGGCGGTTCTTTAGTCGGCAAAGACGGAAAGACATATTATTATTCTTATTATCTTGACGTTCAGGCAACTTGTTACGGTAAAGCAGACGGTTCGGGTAGTATTACTGCGACCGGTACTCTTGCAAGAGAAGGGGTAATCGCCGTTGACCCCAGAGTTATCCCTCTTGGTACAACTGTTTACGTAAAGGGAAGTTACAAGGACATCGGTGTGTGTTATGCCGAGGATACGGGCGGTGCAATAAAAGGAAATATTATTGACGTTTATATGGAAGGTACCCTCGAACAGCTCTTCCAATTCGGAAGAAGAAATATGCGTGTTTATATCTTAGAATAATTGCCCCTCTGCAAAAGCGGAGCCGGTATAAATTTCAGGCAGTGCACTTGTGCACTGCCTGTTTTTCAGTTTTTCTCGATTATTTTTACATTTATCGGACTAATCGAAGCTTGCTCGTAAATAATTTCTTTAATTTGTGATATTTGATTTGCAAGAAGACCGTCTGATTTTACAACAACGTTGCATTTTCCTTCGCTTATTACAGCTACACATTCTTCAAAACCTTTGGAAACTATTAATGATTCTATGTTTGATTCTTTTTGCATATCGTCAGCTATTTTAGACATTTGTTGCAGTGCACTGTCCTTGGATTCTGCAAGTGCATCTTCATTATCTACAACGATTTGAAGAACCTCTAAGGCTTCATCTCTTGCTTTTTGTCTGTCTATTACCGCTTGTGCAAAATAGTTTAAAGCCGAGTCATCTTCTGAATTGTTGATTACGGCAGTGTTTTCGGAATCATTCGGCGGTGTATTGGCAAGTTGGCTTTCGTCAAGGAAGAATATGTAGTTCAAATATACCGCAGCACCTATTAAAAGTACCGCACTTGCTATCATTACTTTCTTTTTATCAAGCTTCCAGGTGGCTTTATCTTTTAATTTTTCTTTTGTTTTTTTGATCGTAGTCGTTAGTTTTTGATTAATGTGTTTTGGGCTGATACAAAGGGATTTTATCTCCATATGTTCTTTCCTCCTGTAAAAGTAAGTTTGTTATGATAAATTATATGTAACCGAAAAAACTATTATTACATTTTTTGACCTCCTTATTCGGTAATGTATATGTGTGTGCTGTAAATACCGAGAAGCGAACATAAAAGCTCGGTTATTTTTTCTTTAACAACTGCATTATTTCCTCCGTTGCATACAACGGCAACACCTTCGATTTCGGGCATATATTCATTAATACATACAAGCCCGTCATCGACTATTACATGCTTTTTGTTTGCATCAGAGCTGTCAGATGCAAAGATTTGCTCGCCTGTATTTCTTAGGGTAATTACAACCTTTGCTTCTGAGACACCTTTAATTTTATTTATAATTTCCTCAGTTTTTTGTTCAAGGGTGTTTATATATGCATCGGTATATGAAGCAGTATATTCAGTAGGCTGTTCCCGTGAGTTATTCTTAACATCAAGAAGCAGAAATCCCAAACCGAGCATCATTCCGATTATAAGCAGCAATATGCCTTTTTTTTCTTTAATAAATTCAAAAATGTTTGCCAAAATTTACTCCTTAGTTGATTGTAAAACCTTTACTTCACATCCGTAATTACTTTTTATGTAGTATTCTATTCTTTCGCAGTAACGGTTATAATCCTTGTTTTTTATTTTTATTGTAATTGAATTAACTAATGTGTCATCAGCGTTTGATAGGAGTACTATATCGGTTTCGATTATGTTTTGCGGTATAGAAAAATAGGATTCGATATCGTACGTGATTGCCGTATCCAAGGCTTTTTTTATTTCAGGGTTATTTTCCGTTAATTGAGAATTTGGGGAATTATCAAGTCCGGATAGAGCTTCAGGTAATTGTGAAATTAATATTCCAAAGGGGTGTAGTAATGATATTATAACAACAAGAGATGTTACATATTTAGTGTATTTGTTTAATTTATCCGAGTTTGTAAAGAGGTCAATGATTCCGGTTGAAATTGCGATTACAGCCACAATATAAAGTGTATTTTTCAAACTTTCCATTATGTTGCCCCCAAAGCAGGAGAAATTAAAACAAATACTGTTAGCTCAAAAACAAATAAAACAGCAGTACAAAGGCTGATTGCAAGGAAGAAAGCAAGTAATCCAGAAAATTCTTTTAACAACTGACTTTCCTTTTTGCAGTCCAGGATTGAGGCGATGACGACAGATAGATCTATACACATTTTTGTTGTTAATATATTAAAAAGAGTGGGCAGAGTAATTACAATAATGATAACGATACCGATAAATCCGACAGAGCTTTTTATAAGGTTTAGTCCTGACATGAGACTTCTTACGCTTTCGCCGAGTGCACTTCCTATTATCGGTATGAAGCTTCCGGCAAATTTTATTGTTCTCGCTGCCGCACCGTCTGCACTTGCGGATAAATTGGTTTTGAACAACAAAAATATAGAGAAAACTGTCATTATTCCGGATAAAGTAACCGTAAAAAAGTTTTTTATGTATTTTGTAATTTCAGAAATCCCCTTTATATTTCCTACACCGCCTGCTATCGTCAGACCGAAACATATCTTAGTCAAGGGAAGCATAAACGATTTTATTACTGTATTCAGTATCGTCAACATGATTGCAAGTCCTGACGAATTAACGACGGCGGTAGAAATATTTCCCCCCATTGTATAGAGCAGTGTCATAACAGGGATTAGTGCCGTGATAGAAGCGTTTATAGAGCTGAAATACCATTCGGCATTTGCCCAAACGTCTGTCATCAGATTAAAAATAAATATCGATATTACTGCCATTGTGATATAGCTTACAGCTTTTGAATATCCATCGGTAGCGATAGTGTTTTTTATTGAGTTTACTAATGAAACTGTTATTATCAACCCAACGAGAGAATAGAATTTTTTTGTCACAGAAGGGAGTAACCCTTTGAGTATACCGAAGATGGTTTTTACTAAGAAGTTACTATCCGTGTTTTGAGCCTCTTTGAGTATGTCGTCGGTGTTTTTGAAGCTTGTCGGAAGATATTTTTTTGCTTCTTCGGGCAATGAATCGATCAAGGAATTTAAATCAATTTGTTCTTCAAGTTTTGACTGCGAATATGCAGAAACAGTTATAGAATCTATTGAAAAAAGAAGAACAAATATTGCTATACAAATAACATATCTTAATTTTTTCAAAACTACCTCTGTTTAAAGCATTATGCTTTTTACTGTTTCCAAAATATTTTTGACTAAAGGAAGGCTTAGGACGATTATTTCAACTTTGCCTAACAGTTCTATTTTAGATGCAACCGAGTTTTCTCCCGCCTCTCTGCAAGTGTCGGAAAGCAACTCGACTATCAAAGAAATGCCGAATGTTTTCAAGAGAATGTTTCCGTATTGAGAGAGTGATTTATTTTCAAATATTGTTTTTAAAAATTCACCCTCCGTTTGTAGTATAGACAATGCTTGTCTTAACAGTATAAAGCATAAGAGGAGTGCGAGAGGAAATGCAAATCCGCTTTTCAGTTGCTTAAATAAAAATATGATTATTACGGCAATAACCGTAACACCGCACAGTATCAAAAAATCCATTACAGTCCAAAGAGTGACTTTATTGTATTTATTAACGAGGAAAACTCTTTTATTAAGAGCATGAGTACAATAATAATGCCGGCAATAGAAACAAACATAGCTTGGTCATCTCTTCCTGATTTGGAAAGGATTTGACAAACGACACTCACAAGCAAACCTATACCCGCAACCTTTAATATCAATGAAATGTCCATATTTTTTAATACCTCATAAGAATAGAATAATTATCATCAATCCCCCATAAACGCTTAGTGCGAGTGAAGTTCTTATTTTCTCGGGAGTGGTTATTTTTAGCTTTTCGTACTCTTTTTCAAAATCCTGTATATAATGCTCACATTTTTCCAATTGGTCTTTTTTGTTGGTTTTTCCGAGGTTTTCGCCAAAATCTTTAACAATTGACAGAAAAGGCTCGGGAATAAATAGTTTTTTGGTGTTTTTGAGAGCCATATTCCATCCTTCGTGTGATATATCTTTTACGAGGGGAGAGAGCAAACAGCTTTGGTTTTCAAACGCACTGTAGATTTCGTTTAAAGGAGTATTAAAAAATTCTATCTGCTGTTTTATGTAGTTTATAAAATCCAACATTTCTTTTGCTTGTTGCAGGGCTGTTTTTAATTTACGGGACGAGTAAAAACCGACTCCTACGGAGCTTAAAAAAATTAGGCATAAACCAACTATTTTTAACATTTAATATCCTCTCTGTTTATGTATGAATAGTGGCGTGTATTGTCAATTTGAGTTATTCCGATATATCCGCCAAAGACGTTAGCTTTGTGAAGCTTTTTTATATTTTCACGTCTGAATAGTTCTTCGGTTGTGCTTGCGTGGGCTGAGCAAATTAAAGCAACACCCGAGTTTCTGCACTCGATTAATGGTGCTATCTCATCGTTTAGTCCGATCTCATCGCATATTAGAATTTGAGGCGACATATTTCTTATTGCTAAGTCGATTGCTGTGTATTTTGGGTAATTCGTAAAAAAATCAATCGGACAGGCGTGGTGTATGCTGTTTGAATGTATTTCATTTTTGCAATCAATAACCGTAACTCTTTTGTTGAATGGCGGCGATGCAAGTAAGGCGGCTGCATTTTTTAAAAATGTTGTTTTTCCAATGTTGGGCCCGGAAAAAACAAGCAAACTTTTTTCGTAGGGAAGATTTTTCAAAAATGCAGTGGGGATATTGATTTCTTCGCACGGTATTCTGATGTTAAGAGATTTAACTTCGGAGATGTTTATAACATTGTTTTTTTCCAAAACAGCATTGCCGCAGACACCTATTCTATATCCGTTATCAAAAGGAATATAACCCTGATTTATAAAATCAAAATATGAATATACCGAGTTTTTGCAAAAGCGGGACAGGGAATATTCAATGTCGCTTCTTGTGGTTACATAATTGCAAATAAGGTTTTTGTTTCCCACAGTCAAAGCAAGAGGGCAGTTTTTTCTCATTCGTATTTCGTTTACTGTGTTGTAATTCCTGATTATATCGATAACAGGAGTAGGAAGGCATTTTTCAACCGATGAATCTAAAACCATTTGTTCAATCCTTTCAAAACAATTATATGCCGGACAATCTTTTATATTACATATTATAAAATTAACATAATAACCCTTTACAGTTTTTGAATTATATGTTATAATATAATGATTCTTAATATATATAGGTGTTTATATGATAATTTTGGGAATTGACCCCGGATACGCAATTGTTGGATACGGTGTAATTGAATATAAAAATATGCGTTTTAGGACATTGGCGTACGGTGCAATTACAACCCCCGCACACACAACCCCCGAGGATAGAATTAAGGTTATTTATGACGAACTGGATACTCTTATAAAGATGTACAAGCCTGACTGCATGGCGATAGAGGAGTTGTTTTTTAACACCAACCAAAAGACTGCTATTCTTGTTGCAGAGGCAAGAGGTGTGATGCTTCTCTGTGCTGTTAACAACGGTTTAAAGGTGTATGAGTATACACCTTTACAGGTAAAGCAAGCCGTTGTGGGATACGGCAGAGCAGAAAAGAAGCAGGTTATCGCTATGGTTGTTAATTTTTTGAATCTTGAAAAGAAACCTAAACTCGATGACACGGCAGACGCACTTGCGATAGCTGTATGTCATGCACATACTAATGGCTCTCTTTTATCGAAATTTCATTAAAAAGGAGAAGGTTTATGTTTTATCATATAAGCGGAGAATTGATTGCTGTTGAATCTAATATGGCTGTAATAGATTGTAACGGTGTTGGATATTGTATGACGGTCAGCTTGAATACCCAAAGATATTTGAAAGCTCCCGGTCAAAAGGTTAAGTTATATACTCATTTTTCTGTACGTGAGGACGGCGTTGAGCTGTTTGGTTTTTATGATATTGAAGAACGTGATGTTTTCAAGCTTCTGATTACTGTTTCGGGTGTCGGTCCGAAGGCGGCTATTAATATTATGTCTGCACTGACTCCCCAGAGCTTTATAACAGCGGTAATGAACGGAGACACTAAGCTTATTTCAAAGGCTCAGAATGTCGGAGCCAAAACTGCCGCAAGGATAGTTCTTGAATTAAAAGACAAATTAGCAAAGAACGTTTCACTTTCCGAAGAAAACGATGTAATATCATCCGTTAATGTAACAAGCAGTTCCGAAAAGATTGGCGAGGCACAAAATGCACTGATGGTGTTGGGGTATAAACAATCTGAAGCTGTTGCCGCTTTACGCGGTATTGATGTAAGCAAATTAGAGCTTGAGGATATTATCCGCGAGGCTTTAAAGCGATTAATGCGATAATGAGGGGGAGGATTTAGATGTTTACTGAAGAATTTGATACTGAACTCGAAAACCGAATAATGTCTACTTCTTATACCGAAGAAGATTCCGTTACCGAGGTCAGTCTTCGTCCGACTTCCCTTGAAGAATATGTAGGACAGGAAAAAGCCAAAGAAAATCTTAGAATATATATAGAGGCGGCAAAAAAAAGAGGCGATGTTCTTGACCATGTTTTGCTTTACGGACCTCCCGGACTCGGAAAAACCACGCTTGCATCGATTATAGCGAATGAGATGGGGGTTAATATAAGAATAACCTCGGGACCGGCTATTGAAAAACAAGGCGATTTAGCGGCTCTTCTTACAAACCTTGGTGAAAATGATATTTTGTTTATAGATGAGATACACAGACTGAACAGGTCTGTAGAAGAAATACTTTATCCTGCGTTAGAGGATTATGCACTTGATATTATTATCGGAAAAGGACCTGCGGCAAGAAGTATCAGACTCCCTCTTCCTCGTTTTACACTTATCGGTGCTACAACAAGGGCGGGACAGTTGTCCACACCTTTGAGAGACAGATTTGGAGTTATATTAAAACTTGAGTTGTATTCCCCCGATGAGTTGGCGAAAATCATAACAAGAAGTGCAGGGCTTCTGTCGGTGGAAATAGACAAAGACGGTGCTTATGAGATAGCATCACGTTCCCGTGGAACACCTCGTATTGCAAACAGGCTCCTTAAAAGAGTCCGTGATTTCGCACAGGTAAAGGGCGATGGAAAAATAAACCTTGAAATTGCACAATACGCATTAAATATGCTTGAGATAGACGAGCTTGGACTTGATAATGTTGACAGAAGAATGCTTGAGACTATTATTAAGGTTTATGACGGAGGGCCGGTCGGGCTCGAAACCCTCTCGGCAACGATTGGAGAGGAAGCTGTTACGATAGAAGATGTTTATGAACCTTATTTGATGCAACTCGGTTTCTTGAGCAGAACGCTCCGGGGAAGATGCGTTACGAAGTACGGGTATGAACACCTGGGAATTCCGTATAAGAGCAATAGTGCCAATGACAGACAAATGACATTAGATGATATACAAGAATAATTGATGTGGTGATAAATAATGCGATATACAAACAATTGGACTGATTACGAGCTCCTTGATACAAGCGACGGAGAACGGCTTGAACGATGGGGAAAATATATATTAGTACGTCCCGATCCGCAGGTTATTTGGAAAGATATGAAGAACCACCGTATGTGGAAAAAGGTTGACGCAGTTTATTCTCGTTCTAAATCGGGCGGTGGTACTTGGAATCAAAACAGACTTCCTGAATCTTGGAATATTAGATTTGAAAAGCTTGATCTGACATTTGTTTTGAAACCTATGGGCTTTAAACACACGGGACTTTTTCCCGAACAGGCTGTAAATTGGGAAAAGATGTTTGATCTTATAAAAAACGCAAACAGACCGATAAAGGTTTTGAATTTATTTGCTTATACAGGCGGTGCAACGGTAGCTTGTGCGAAGGCGGGTGCCTCTGTAGTGCACGTAGATGCCTCAAAGGGTATGACACAGCAAGCAAAGGAAAACGCAAGGTTGTCGGGACTTGAACAGGCTCCGATTCGTTATATTGTGGATGACTGTCAGAAATTTATCGAAAGAGAAATAAGACGGGGAAACAAATACGATGCAATTATCATGGATCCGCCGTCATACGGAAGAGGTCCGGGCGGAGAAGTATGGAAGCTTGAAGAATGTATAGCCGATTTTATAAAAAAAGCGTCTTGTGTTTTAAGTGACAAGCCATTATTCTTCCTCGTTAATTCTTATACTACCGGATTATCGCCTGCCACTGTGGGCTATATTTTGAATACAACACTAAAATCCAGGTTTGGCGGAAAGACCGAGCTTGACGAAATCGGATTAAAAGTATCACAAACGGGAGAAATACTCCCTTGCGGAGCTTCATCCTTTTATATTGGAGAAAACTGATGGCTGATTCTTTCATAAAAGTAGAAAACGTTTGTTTTAGTTATAAAAACGATAACGGCGAAGATATTCCCGTTTTAAATAATATTTCTTTTGAGATTAAGAAGGGTGAGTTTGCTGTTATACTCGGGCACAACGGTTCGGGAAAGTCAACATTGGCTAAGTTGCTGAATTTGATTCTTTCCCCAAAAAGCGGTAAAATATATATTAACGGAATGGATATAACGTCAGACGATCTTACCGATGATGAGGTTTATTCTGTAAGACAGAGGATTGGTATGGTTTTTCAAAACCCCGACAATCAACTGGTTTCTTCTGTTGTAGAAGAGGATGTCGCTTTTGGTCCCGAGAATTTAGGTGTTTCTCCCGAAGAAATAAGACAACGGGTTGATTCGGCATTGGATACTGTGGGTATGACCGAATTTGCACGTCATTCACCGTCTCAACTTTCGGGCGGACAGAAACAGCGTGTTGCAATTGCAGGAATAATTGCAATGCTTCCCGATTGTATTGTTTTTGACGAGGCAACATCTATGCTTGACCCTTCTGGTCGCAGGGATGTTATGAGGGCTATTGAAAGACTTAATAAGGAAAAGGGAATTACCATAATTCATATAACACACAATATGAACGAAGCCATTAACGCTGACAGAGTTATCGTTGTAAATGACGGAAGTATTTGTATGAATGATAAACCTAAGGCTGTTTTTTCCAACATCGGCAAACTGCATCAAATAGGTCTTGACGTACCTCAGGTTACAGAGTTATTTTATGAGCTAAGAAATTACGGTATTCATTTACCGACTGATATTATTGATTTGGATGAAGGGGCGGAAGCGTTGGCTTCCTTGTTGAAATAAATGGCACAACTTACTTTGAAAGATGTATCATATGTGTACAGTGCGGATACTCCTTTTGAAAAAAAGGCTTTAGATAATGTGAATCTTACATTCAAAAGCGGTGTTATAACCGGCCTTATAGGTCATACAGGATCGGGAAAATCAACCTTGGTACAGCTCTTAAACGGTCTTAGCAAACCAACCTCGGGTAATATTTACTTAGACGGGGCAGATATCTGGGAAAAGCCGAAAGAGATTACATCTGTTAGGTTTAAGGTCGGCCTTGTCATGCAATATCCCGAATATCAGCTTTTTGAAGAAAGTGTACGCAAGGATATAGCTTATGGACCGACTAATATGGGACTCGATGAGAGTGAGATCGACAGGAGAGTGCAGGAATCAGCTTTTTTCTGCGGGATTTCAGAGGAGCTGTTTGATAAGTCGCCCTTCGACCTTTCCGGTGGACAAAAGAGACGTGTGGCAATTGCTGGTGTTATGGCAATGAAACCGCAAGTTCTCATTCTTGATGAACCTGCGGCGGGACTTGATCCTTTGGGGAGGGAAGAGATACTCGGCGGAATAAGAACTTTCCAGAGACAAACCGGAACGACAGTTATTATTGTGAGTCACAGTATGGAGGATATGGCTGTTTACTGTGATGAAATTGTAGTTATGAATAGGTCGACGGTTTTTATGACAGGAAAAACAGCGGATATCTTTTCACAGGCAGATAAATTAGCGGAGGTCGGACTTGATGTACCTCAAATCACGCATTTGTTTAGGAAGGTAAGACGGTTCGGGGTAGATCTTCCCGGCGACATTTTTACTGTTGACGATGCAAGGAAGGCTATTCTTTCCTATATTAGCGGTAAGGGGGGAGTCGAATGATCAAAGATATAACTTTGGGGCAGTTTTTCCCCGGAGATTCGTCAATTCATAAAATTGATCCACGCATGAAGATTATACTTACTGTTGTTTATATAGTTTTGGTATTTCTTGCAAAATCACTGATTTCTTATTTACTATTGTTCATTTCGGTTATAGCAATGCTTTTGGTAAGTAAGCTTCCGATAAAGCCTGTGTTGCATGGTATTCGTCCGGTTTTGTTTGTTATAGTGTTTACAGCTGTGATAAATATATTTTGGACAAAAGGCGACCACCTCTTGTTTGATTGGTATTTTATAAAGATATATGCCGAAGGTCTGCTTTTTGCATTTTATATGGTTTTGAGGATCGTGTGTCTTATAACCGGTACGAGTGTTTTGCTGACGTATACAACGTCTCCGATTGATATGACTGACGGAATAGAACAGTTACTTGCACCGTTAAAGAAGTTAAGGCTTCCTGTTCACGAGTTTTCGATGATGATGTCGATAGCATTGCGTTTTATACCTACTCTTATTGAAGAAACAGATAAAATTATGAATGCACAAAAAGCAAGAGGTGCAGATTTTACTTCAGGTAAGCTTATGCAGCGAGCAAAGGCTCTGATTCCTGTGCTTATACCCCTTTTTGTGTCTTCTATAAGACGTGCTGATGACCTTGCGACAGCTATGGAGTGCAGATGTTACAGGGGGGGCGACGGCAGAACAAGAATGATTTCGCTTAAATATAATTTAGCTGACTTCGTATTTTTGGGTTTGGTTATTCTTCTTTGTTTTGCTGTTGTTTTAATTAATAAATATTTACCGATTTGGGTTATATGAATTATAAAAAGGTGATTTTATTTGAAGATAAAACTTGTTATAGCTTATGACGGAACAAATTACAGTGGCTGGCAAGTCCAAGACAATGCTCCTACCGTTCAGCAGACACTGCAGAATTCTGTTGAGATTTTATTTGGGGAAAGATATCCTGTTACCGGATGCAGCCGAACAGATAGCGGTGTTCATGCAAACTGTTTTTGCTGTTCTGTTGATGTCGGAGAAACTACGGTTACTATTCCTATAGATAAGCTTCCTATTGCTTTAAATTGTCATTTACCCGAAGATATTGCTGTTATTGATGCAGAGTTTGTCGATGATGGATTTCATCCAAGATATGATGTGAAATATAAGGAATATGAATATGTTATTTGGAATAGTCCGATCAGAAATGTATTTTTGAAAAACAAGGCATTTTGTTACCCTAAACACCTCAACGAGAAGATTATGGATGAGGCGGCAAAAATGTTTGTGGGAAGATACGATTTTTCCGCTTTTATGTCATCTGGCTCATCTGTTAAGGATGCGGTAAGAGAAATTAAATATTTTAACGTAAATCGTTTAGGGAGAAAAGTTATAATTAATGTCGCCGCAGACGGTTTTCTTTACAATATGGTAAGAATTTTGGTGGGAACATTAATCGAGGTATCGGAAGGTAAAATTTCTTTAGGAGATATTCCTGGGATTATAGAGAAAAAAGAGAGAAAAAATGCAGGTTTTACAGCACCCCCGCAAGGGCTGTATTTAAATAAAGTTGTATATTAAGGAGAGCAAGATGCATTCTGTATCCAAAGAGGAAAAACGAATAGAAGTTTCCGAGAAGAAACCGAAGGTAAATTCATATTATCTTGTTCTTTCCGGAAGATTTAAAGCTGCAAAATATATTTCCATCTGTGTTCTTGTGGTGTTTTTGCTGACAACGGTTCTTTTATTCAGAGACGAGATCACGGTAGAAAACCTAAGATATCTTATAAAAGATTTTGAGATGGGCGATAATTTGAATCTCTCTTCCGGCGATAAGATCAAATATGATGCTGATACACAATTAGATTTAGCAATATATAAAGGAGATTTGGTCGTTGCCGGCAGTTCTTATTTTTATCTTTGTGATTTGCAGGGAAACAAAAGACTTAACGAGGAAAGCGTTTTTTCCAATCCAGTTGTTGTGTCAAGCGACAAGTACTTGCTTGTCTACGGGTTGAGTGAATATACATATACTTTGTACAATGCTTTTTCAAAGCTTCATACCGAATCATTTGATTATCCTATTACAGGGGCGGCAGTAAGCGATAAAGGTTTGTATGCAATAGTAACCAGAACTTCAGAATACAGATCTGTTGTTTATTTGTATAACTCAAATTTTGAACGAATAGGAGCTGTTTATAAAGATAAATATATTATGGACGTCAGTTTTAATAATGACGGATCGGAGGTTCTGATTACATCGTTGTACTCAAAAAACGGTAGTTATTGTACGGAAGTTTTAAATTATGTTCCATACTCTGATACGCCGAGCTCGGTAAAAGAAGTAGAAGGGGCAATGGTTCTTAAATCCGATTATAATTTAAACGGCGGATATTCTGTTATATATGATAACAAAATCGAATTCTACGACAGCGAATTTGTTTTGCGAAACACTTATAATATGCCAACAAATGTTGTGCCTGTCGATGCTGAAATAACGGGTAAATATACCGTTATGACATATAGCGAAAATATTGTCGGAGATAATATGAAGGTT
This sequence comes from Eubacteriales bacterium, assembly GCA_045658315.1. Classification (GTDB taxonomy): domain Bacteria; phylum Bacillota; class Clostridia; order Oscillospirales; family CAG-272; genus RGIG1995. The sequence continues at coordinate 6,435 of JAZOUV010000092.1, read as the reverse complement.
CTTGTTTTTGATTCAAACGGAGAACTGATTCTTGATGCTGATGCCGAAGGACAGCCGGTTAAGCTGGGGTGTAGTGATAAGTTTGTTTTTGTGTTGCTTGACGGTAGAGTCTGTAAAATTGACATAAATTCGGGCGAAACGGATTATTATGATACAGAAAGAAATGCAATTGAACTTCTTGTTGTAAATGATAAAAATATACTGGTTTGTTTTTCCGGCGGAGCTTCAAAAATTAACATTGAGTAATTTTTAAGGAAGAGGGTGCTATATGGCTTTATTTCTTGATATAGCTGTAGTATTAATTATAGTAATTACTTTTGTTGTTGTGTTGCTTAGAGGGTTTATCAAGACTATTCTTGATTTTGCTTCTGTAGTCTTTGCTATTGTTTTTGCGAAGATGTTTTCAGCTTCGTTTTCTAATATGTTTTATGCTTCTTTTAATAGGTTTTTTTCCGAGGGAATAGGGAACGTTGTCAGTAATTTTTTAAGCAAAAATGAACTTCCTGAATTTTTAGAGCAAGAAAATATATCCGAATTGCTTGGGAAATATAATATAGAATTAGCAAATATTATTAACACCGAAAACATAAATAACGGTTTTCAGGTTATTGTAGAAAGTATTGTAGGATTATTGTCTTACGCAGTTGCCTTTCTTTTGATTTTTGTTATAACTATTATTGCATTTAAGATACTGTCTTTAATTTTATGTAAAGTATTTAAACTCCCGGTATTAAAGACGATAAATAAGACGATGTCGCTGATACTTGCAGTAGTAATGTGCTTTGTTTATCTTAACCTGTTTATTGCTTTTATGCAGATTATTATTCCTGTTGTTTCTTCGGTATATCCCGAAACAATAAATGCAACAGTTATTGAAAGCACTTACTTGTTTAAATTTTTCTACGGTTTTGAATGGATTAAATTTTTGGTAAATTGATATAGGTGATATTTATGGAAATGTGTGCAAGATGCAAAAAAAGAGTTGCCGTTGTTTTTGTGTCAAGGCTTGAAAACGGACAAACTATTAATGAGGGAATATGCTTGAAGTGTGCAAGAGAGCTTGGTATAAAACCTGTTGATGATATTATAAAGAAAATGGGTATTTCAGACGACGATTTAGAGCCAATGGCCGACGAGATTGAAAATATGCTGGCAATGACCGAAGATGTCGAGCTGGGCGATGAATCGGAAGATGAGGCAGAAGAGGGAAGAGCTCCTGCATTCGATATACGAAAGATGTTTGGTGCTTTTCCTGTTATTCCCGATTCTGATAAGAACAAAAACTCAGACGACAAAAGTGATAAGCGAACAAAAAAAGATAAGAAAAAATCCGACAAGTTTATTTCTCAATATTGTGTTAATTTAAACGAGCGTGCACTTGAAGGAAAGATTGATAAAGTTATCGGAAGAGACGATGAACTTGCAAGAGTGATACAGATTTTGTGCAGAAGACAAAAAAATAACCCTTGCCTGATAGGCGAGCCCGGCGTTGGAAAAACAGCTATCGCTGAGGCTTTAGCGTTGAGGATTACTTCAGGAAATATCCCTTTTAAATTAAAAAATAAAGAATTACAATTACTTGATTTGACAGCCCTTGTTGCAGGAACGCAATTCAGAGGCCAGTTTGAACAGCGTATGAAAGGGCTTATAAGTGAAGTAAAAGAACGTGGCAATGTTATTCTTGTAATAGATGAGGTTCACAGTATTGCAGGTGCGGGTGATGCTGAAGGAAGTATGAATGCAGCGAATATTTTAAAGCCTGCATTGTCCAGAGGCGATATTCAGGTTATTGGTGCTACAACACTTAAGGAGTATAGAAAATATATCGAAAAAGATTCTGCTCTCGAAAGAAGATTTCAGCCTATAGTTGTTGAGGAGGCTTCGATAGAAGACACAGTTAAGATTTTAGAGGGGATAAAAACATATTATGAAGAATTTCATGGGATAAAAATTCCGAATGATATTTTGCGAAAAATAGTTTTACTGTCAGAAAGATATATAACAGACAGATTTCTTCCCGACAAAGCCATAGATTTGCTTGATGAAACGGCTTCGTATTTAGTTTTAAATACTCCAATTATTGACGAGTTGTTTTCGGTAAAAAAGGAATTAGCCGATTTGAAAATTAAAAAAGAAGAGGTCGAGAATACCGAGCCGGAAACCGAGGAAGAATCTGCCGATAAATATAAGCAGCTTGCTGACATAAAGGTAAGCGAAATAAATCTGAATTCCCGTTGTTCTGAATTAGAGGAAAAGTGCAACAAAGTTAAGATTAACGTAAACCATATTGCCTTTGTGATAGAGAAATGGACGGGAGTGCCTGCAGGCAAAATTACCTCCCTTGAATATGAGAACTTGAAGGGTTTGGAAAGTCGTTTAAAGGCACGCATAGTAGGTCAAGACGCAGCGGTTGATTCTGTTGTTAGGGCAATAAAACGCAGCAGAGTTGGTGTTTCTTACAAAAAGAAGCCGGTATCATTTATATTTGCAGGACCCACGGGTGTAGGAAAAACCGAGTTGGTGAAGGTTTTGGCGGCAGATTTATTTGATTCACCCGAAACAATAATTCGTCTCGATATGTCTGAATTTATGGAGAAGCACTCCGTTTCAAGAATTATCGGAGCTCCTCCCGGATATGTGGGCTATGATGAAGCAGGACAGCTGACCGAAAAGATTCGCAGGAAACCGTATTCAGTTGTACTTTTTGATGAAATAGAAAAAGCACATCCCGACGTTCTGAATGTCTTACTGCAGATTTTGGACGACGGAGCAGTGACGGATTCTCAGGGTAGAAAAGTCAACTTCGAGAATACAATTATTGTGATGACAACAAATGCAGGTTCGGATATTAATTTGAATACAGCGGGGTTTGCATCTAATCAGCAAAACCGTTCGGTAGACAGAACCGAAAAAGCTCTCGGAAACTTTTTAAGGCCGGAGTTTATTAACAGAATCGATGAAGTGATCGTATTCAGACAGCTCGACGAAAAGGATTTTGTTTCAATAGCAGACATCATGTTAAATGATTTAAGAACAGTTATTGAGGACAAGGGTATTTCTTTCTCATATACTGAGGATGCTGTTCAACACATCGCAAAAGAATCATACAGTCTGAAATACGGTGCAAGAAATATGCGTAGGTATATTCAGAAAAACGTAGAGGACGAGATTGCCAACAAGATTATCGAAGCGTTTGAGGGTAATATTTCCGCTGTTTCGATTGAATATGACAAAATTCATAGCGAATTGATTATTAATTGTAAATAAAACGAAAGAGAAAAACATTATGAACGAAAGATGGTATGACAAAACAGTCGCTCAAGTAGAAGAAAAATTGAATACTGATGTTAATACCGGTCTTTCACCGAGTGTTTTACACAGCAGACAAAAGAATGATGAAATGAATATAATTCATCCCATAAAACATTATTCTTTTGAATCGTGCTTGAAGAAGGTTTTATACGAGCCCACAACATTGCTTATGGCAATTGTAGCCTTGATTGCGGGGCTTCTCGAGCAAAATACTGCCGCTTGGGTTATTATCTCTTTATTAGCCTTTAATGTATTGGTTTCCGTATTTACTTACAATAAAGCTCAGCGTATTTTTGAGAATATGAGCAAACTCTCCTTGCCGACCACCAAGGTTATGAGAGGCGGAAAGATGTTTCTTATCAAAAGCGAACATCTTGTTAAGGGAGATATAATTTATCTTTCTTCGGGGGATATGGTTCCGGCAGATGCGAGACTTGTGGAAACAGATGATTTGCAAGTTTTGGAAGTAAATTTGACGGGTGCCATTAAACCTACAGAAAAAGATCCGTTATTCCTGAGATATACGCATGACGTTCCGCCTGCCCAGCAAGCAAATATGGTGTTTGCGTCTACAATTGTAATTAAAGGTACCGCTAAAGCCATTTGTTGTTGTACAGGCGAAGACACACTTGTTCGTAAGCTCGAAAAGAGCAAACCGCTTGCATCTCACGAAAACATAAAAGCAATTTCTTTTATGTCAAAATACAGCAAAGTCTGGTCGCTTGTTTTGATATGTATGATTCTGCTTACTGTTGTGTTGATGGTTATATTCGGTGCAGAAAATGCAAGTTTCTTGGAAATTTTTCTGACTGCATTGGCACTTGCGGCAGCTTCGACAGGAGAATTTCACTTGATTTCTTCTTATGTTATTGTTGCTAACGGGCTTTTTTCTGCTGTAAAACAAAGAAAGCATGTTAATTCCGGCACATTAATAAAAAACATCTCAAAAATTGAACAGCTAAAAGATATTACTTGTTTGTTGGTTAATAAAGATGGTGCTTTTTCTATAAGGAGTGTGCGTGCAAAAAAAGTTTTTGTAAACAACTCTTTGTATACAGACGGCGAAGTTCATTTTGCAGAAAACGCAAGGAGAGTTCTAAGATTTGCTCTCATATCTACCGGCATATACGGTGCGGGTAATATTATAAAAAATAATCTTAATAACGAAAATATTTACACAGCTGAAGAAGATGCCATTATTGCATTATCACAAAAATGCAATGTTTATAATATCAATTTAGACAAACGTTATCCTATTCTTGAACACGTCTCAAAAAGCGAAACAAGCCGATTTGAGACAACTCTTGTAAATTCATCTACGGGTTATACCGTTGCCTGTAGAGGTTCATTAGAATCAATTTTGGCTGTATGTACATCCTATGCAGAAAACGGCAAAGTATATTCGTTTGACTCGGAACGTAAAGCTGAAATTGTTTCAGAAGCCTTAAAACTTGCACGTAAATCTTATAAAATTGTTGCTGTTGCGTCAAAAAAAACACATTACAACACATTGAGAAGAATAATCTCATGTCAGTCAGAAATGACGTTTGAAGGTTTTATTGCCATAAAGGAAAGAATGCTTCCGGGAGCTGCCAAAAATATTGCTGACTGTCGTGCGGCAGGAATAAAGATCATTATGGTTTGCGACGATGTTGGAGACAACAATCTCACTATGGCAGAATCATTGGGAATAGTAAAGAGCAGGGAAGAGGTCGTAACAGGTGACCAATTAAATGTTATGAAGGATGAGCTTTTCCGAACTAACATATCTCTGTACACTCTGTATGAGGGTGTTAATATCTTCCAAAAAAGAAAACTTATTTCGTTTTTACACGAGGAAGGAGAAATAGTTGGAGTTTTATCCAGAGAATTGGAAGAAATAATTTTACTTAAAGAAGCGGATGTTGGTTTTCTGCAAAGTACAACTTTATCCGGAAAATTAGATAAAGCCGGTCTTGATATGACTATGGCGAAAAACACAAATTCACCGATGCTGATCAAAACCTCTAAAGATAGCAAAAAAACAGGTAGTGAAGCGTTAAAATTTATTGCTGATGTTATAGTTTCAGATGCAGATAAGCGTGGCAATGGAGGCTTTAACGCAATAATTAATTCAATTGTAGCCTCAAAGATGATCTACAAGAATCTTGTTAGGTTTATTAAATATTTGTTAACAACAAACGTTGCAAGATTTTGTATAATTGCATATACAATTTTTTCCAAAAATCCGTTGCTAAGCCCGCAGCAAATACTGTTTACGGGTCTTATAATGGACTTTTTGGCTATGATTATTATTACATTTGAACAACCTGACAGCAAGTCAATATTGTTGAAGAATACGACTGAAGAACTTCTATGTGTACAAAAATACATTCCGCTATCGGTTTTGGCCGGCATTGTATGGTCGGGGTCAGTTATTATAATTCCTTTAATATTAAAGTATATTGGCGTTGCGTCCATTGATGTAATATCCACATCAATGTTCTTGGGGATAATTTTTTCTCAAGCTGCTGTGCTTAATGAAGTCATAAAAGACAGTAGCATATTTAAGCAAAACCTTAGATACAACAGAGCTCATTTTATTTTAATAAGTACATTAGTAATATTTTTATTAAGTATATTTTTTGTTAAATTTTTGGGAAATGCTTTCGGAATTGTAAAATTAAATTGGTTGCAGATTGCAATAACGTTTATTCCGACATTTTTAATGATAATAGTTTACGAAATACAAAAAGTAATTTTTAACAATAAATAACCTAAGAGCTCCACAGAAGCGGAGCTCTTAGGTTATACACTTGTTTTCTATTCCCTATATTATATAAAATTTTTATTTTGTATAATTACATATATCAAAGCATAGCCTCGTTGCGATATTTTTATGTTGTGCCCTAGCACTTAATTATTTAAAAAATTATAAAAGGTATTGTATTTTACAGTTATATATGATATAATAGCAAACGTTCGGGGGCATAGCTCAGCTGGTTAGAGTGTATGCTTGACATGCATAAGGTCATTGGTTCGATCCCAATTGTCCCCACCAATAAAAAAACAGGCTGAATAAAGCCTGTTTTTTTATTTTATTTTTCTACATTCAAGATAGTATCTTTTATCTCTTGCTTCACC
>JAZOUV010000091.1:0-24594 GCA_045658315.1 Eubacteriales bacterium | reverse complement strand
GACAATGCGTTTATATTCTATAACTCAAGAACAGGCGAAGCTTTAGTTGACAACAAGCTTGCAACAGATACAAAATATGTCAAACTCGGTGTTGGCGATTTGAGATCTGCTGAAATAGAAATTAAGAACGCATTTAGAATTTCGCTTGCAGGAATGTATCTTGACAATTCCATAAACTTCTATGTTGGATATTACCCTGCACTTGAAACTGAATTAGGTTATTCTGATATATATGTCGAAGTAAGCTATGGTGATGTAACAGACGTATATACACAGACATGGCTTAATCAAGATAGGAATTGCTTTATTATTCCGATGTATCCTCAGTATATGTGTGAAATGGTTACAGCTGTAATGTATGCGACGGACAGCGAAGGAAACACTGTTCAAGCTGCTGAATTTACATACAGCCCCTATCAGTACACACGTTCTCAGCTCGGAAAGGGAACTGATTCTCTGAAGAAACTTGTTGTAGCTTTGATGCAATATGGTGATGCAGCTCAAAATCAGTTTAATTATAAGGCAGCTCCTGAGACATACGCAACAGCTCTTGCAGGAATAACATCAGAAGAAGCACAAACCTATGCAACAGCATCTCGTTGGGGTTTATATGAAAATAATTTGAAACCTCAATATGAAATTAATTTACAGAATCCCGGATTGTCATTTAAAGCAGCAAATCTTCAGTTGAATGATAAAATTGATACCTACTATTCATTTGTTATAAATTCTGAATTCGAAGGAAATGTAAATGACATAGTATTTAAACTTGAAGTTTTGAATAGAGACGGACAGAAAAATCCGGAACAAGTATATTACGTTGATTATGAAGATTGCAACTTAACGGATGACAAGGGTAGAAAAATGGTTCCCATGAGATATGTAAATTCAAATCAAATGAGTAATATAATTCTTGTTACTGCATATGTGGGAGATACTCCTATAAGTGATACGTTGAGTTATAGCGTTGAGTCTTATGCAGCAAGAAATAGCACTGCAACAGGAACTCTCAAGAGCATTATAGATGCAATGCTTGTATATGGTGATGCATCATACAATTACAATCCATGTAACTGATTATTTGAAGAAAGGTAAATAGAGTAATCATGAAGAAGAAAAATTTTGAAAGCCCTTCCGTCGAAATTGTTACATTTGACAAGCAAATTTTGTTAAATGAGAGTAACAATCCCGGCGGTGGATGGCTTCCCGGAGACGAGTTCTAATTTGAATTCAATTAACTACCCAAAAAGAATCCCGAGAGAGAAATCTCTCGGGAGCTTTTTGGGTTTGTGAGGGGGAATGTTAGTGTACAGCCTCTACCTCTATCGGTCATTCCGAGCGAAGTCGAGGAATCCCGTAATTAGTTAGGCTCTATATCAATTAAAATATACAACAAGCAAGCGGTTATTCCATACATTTGTGTGTGGAATAACCGCTTTTCTCTTTTCTTAGTCTAAGTTAATAGCTCTTTTCAGCCACTTTTATTTCTTTGCAGAAAATATGTACGAATAGTCTTCTCTTGCCTTAGCAAGATCCTCAGTTGCAGAATTTTCATAGCTTATAAGAGTATAAGTAGCATCAATCAAATGACCGAAATTGGAATCATCAAGTGCCTTGCATATAAATGACTGTCTGGGAGAATTGATATCCTCTCCGCTTATCTCAAAAAAGCCGTTGTCATGGCACAGCTCCATAAGCCTTTTTAACTGCTCCAATGTGTTTCTGGTAGGCATATAAGTTATGGCATCGAAGCCTATTTCTTTCAAAACCTCTACAAGCAAATCAAGATAATCGTCTTCAAACTTCTGTGCCTTCTTATCTCCAGTTACGGAATCACCTACGTCGCCAAGATATGCGTATGCCGCAATGCCGCCGTTTTTGTGTACCATCTCCACAAATTCCTTAACGTCGGGACACTCATCGGTAGCATCAACATAAAACTTTTCCACAAGGTTGCTTTTCAAAGCTCCCAATATATCGTATTCATAATAATCGGGAGTTTCTCTGCCGCCGAGTATCTGATTGCATACCTTTTCGGATAGAGAAAGCTTCATTTCTTCTAATAAAAACTTTACTACCTCTTCAGGTGTAGTATAACGTGCCGTTATTTTTTTTGTGAGTGCAAACAGAATATGTCTTTCCGTTACGGAGCCGCCTATCGCATAGTTTGAAATGGGTAATACGTCTTTCTCAAAATCAAGTGAAAGACCGTACGGAGACACTATCGCGGTTATATTCTCGCACATCTTTTTGTTTCTGATATTTCTCTTTTCGCGGTATGGTGCAAAATACTCCTGTACAGCGTCAATGTTCTGATGAGGAATACCGTGCATCGCAACATACGCTATACTCTTCTGGTCGGGATTATTGATACGTCTGCCGTTTAAAGCCGTTTTTGACATATCCACACGGCACTCAACTCCGCAGGTTACAGGCATACCGATTATTTTCGCCGCTTCAAGAAACTCTTTCGCTCCCCCTGCTGAATCGTGATCCATAATACCCGCCGTCTTGAGTCCGTTTTGCCACGCCATATACAATGCCTTTGTTGGCGAATAAGGCGAAAAAGAATACGTTGTATGAATATGGTTATTTACATAAACCGTTTCGGGAGGAGCCGGAAGCTCCCCTCTCTCGGTCTTATCTTTTATTTCTTTAAGCTGTTCCAAAGTCATAGTTTTTTCTCCCGCATCAGTTAAGCATTTCCTGTCCGCCCGTTACCGGAAGTGCCTGACCTGTCTCATACTTCTGCTCAACAAGATAAGTAATTGCAGAAGCAACGTCCTTAGGCAAGCAACCTCTGTTCAAAGGCACTTTGCTTTCGTAGAAACGGCGAACATCTTCAACTGTTTTTGCTCCGGGAACCTTGCCCGCATTAAGATACTGTACAAAAAGTCCTCTTTCGGGATCTGACCACAACGGCCCGTCAAGGAAGTTTCCGGGACAAACCGCATTTACCTTTACATTAAACGGTGCAAGTTCAAGAGCAAAGCTTTGTGTTAAGCCTATACCGCCAAACTTACTGCCTGCATAAGCAAAATTCTTGTTCGATCCCGCAAGTCCTGATTTCGAGTTGACCGTTATAATATCCATCATATAATTGGGAGCGTATTTATTCTGTATCTTCATTATCTTAGACGCATATTTAGCACACAGGAAATAACCGGTATAGTTTACTGCGGTTACAAGCTCAAATACGTTTTTCGTCATTTCATCGAGACTGCCTGCTTTTGCAATTCCTGCATTTGAAACAAGTATGTCCAAACCGCCGTATCGCAATACCGTCTTGTCAATCATACTCTTTACAGAAGCCTCGTCGGATACGTTGACAGCAACGGCGGAACCTGTAGGCATAAAATCCTGTGCCGCAACAGATGCACCCTCTTCGTTCATATCCGCAATTACAAGATATGCACCGTCTTTGTATATCTCATCGGCAATTCCTTTGCCAAAGCCCTGTGCTCCACCTGTTACAATCGTAATCTTGCCTTCAAGTCTCTTTGCCGAGCCAGCCGAGAGACTTATCTTCGCACGGTAGCTTTCAACTTCCCAGTTCACGATAAAATCAATGAGCTCATCTCTCATGGGACTGAATCCGCCGAAAGATTCTGCATAAGCCATAACGGTCAAAGCGTCAAAGAACACTTCTCTTGCCGTTATAGCCTCGGAATATGTTTTTCCGCAAGCATACATGCCGAGTCCCGCAACAATTACAATCTTCGGCTTGTATCCGTTTTTATCCTCAAATTCCTTGAAGCTACGAGCCAATTCTTCATCGGTTACGTCTTCGCCAACGCCGAGCACCTTCGCTTTTGTATAAACAATATGGTCGGGAGTTGCACTCTTGGATAAAGTATCAAAATTCAAAATTTCTCTGTTTGATGAGAAATTTGCAGTTGCAGTTTCACCATCTCCGTAGAGCATACGTACTACGGGAGCTAACGCTACTGCACGGTCAACATCAAATTCGACCTCTGCAAAATCGGGCTGACGTTTTATTTCAGCACGTACCTTCTCCATCACGCCCTGTGCCAGTGCGTCTATTTCCTCTGTCGTATCAGCGGCAAAAAATATGCCGTGATTTTCAAGGAACAAAAGATTCGGAAAAGGCTTGCCGCTTTCTACCGCCGCCGTCATTGCATCTCGGCAGTTACGTGCAAGAATATATCCCGGTTTGCATGCGTCAACCCATATAGCATCGGGGAAAAGACGCTCCACAGCAGCCTTACCGTTATTTGAACATGTTATTCCGTTTATTGCCGCAGGATGAACGTGAAGAATGTATTTCTGCTTAAAAAGATCGTGAAGAAGCGTTTCAACGCTTGGACGTCCGCTTTCGTTCTTTACTCTCGAATCCATCATATCCTTCAAAACCGCTGCCTCGCGTTCAGCTTCATCTTGAGGATATTCAGTCTCCCACATCTTTGCAAGAGAATGACGATCCATTTTTACAAACTGCTCGGGCTTTATTGTTGCAAGAGCTGTACCCGAGCCCTTGATATAAAGCACGTCCTCGGATTTGTACGAGGTATTACCTCCGCCCGCAAGAACATAGTCACTGTCAGAACCGTATTTTTGCGACATCTTCGCAAGAAGCTCAAGTTCATCTATATTATACATTTTTAATCACCCACTTAAATATTCTCGGCATTTTCAAGCAGATACTTTTCTGCTTCTACGCACCACAAACCGTTGTTTTCTGCAACGATTTTTGCAAGATTAGCATAAAACTCGTTCTCTTCTCCCAATTTTTCAAAATCCGCAAGAGCTGTAAGAGGAAGTTTCTTATTCGTATAAATAAGCTTCTTTCCTCCGGGAATCTTGTCAAGATTAATAATCGTATCTGCAACTGCGTTAAGTCCGCCTACATGCGTAATCATAGCAGATGGATTCAATTTGCCCGTCTGCATCATTTCAAGAGACTCAATCATATCTGCTGTATTACCGCCTGATGTTCCAACAATGTGCGTGGAAGCATAATGAACATTGTAGAAGTTAAATTCCGCACTGAAAGCAGTGTTTGTCGGTCCCGCAAAGAAATTCAGACAGCCGTCTCTTGCAAGAAGCTTATCTCCCATTTCAACAACGGGTTTTACAGGAGCATATACGAATACATCGTCATATCCGTGTCCATCAGTAAGACTCATCATGTATTCCAACGGATTTTCATAATTTGCAGTGTTGACATACATAAGCTTAACGCCCTGTGCCGCCGCCTTTTCAACCGAAAGTATCTGCTCTGCTCTGGCAAGTCTTGCACTGTCAATATCCGTTACAACTATAAGAGAAGGCTTACGGTCGCAATTTATCGCATAATCTATAGCTCCAAGTCCCATAGGTCCTGCCGATGCCAGAAGAGCCAAACAGCCGCCTTCTTTTATTCCCATATCGTGAACGTATGAGCCGGGAGTCGTATGATAATTAGCGTGGTATCCGCCTACTATACATGATACGGGCTCGGAGAGTGAACCGTAAAAGTATGCTTCGCCGTTATAGGGCAGCAAGCAGTCCATCTCCATTACTTCATTCGGGATTATAACATACGTAGCGTTACCGCCAATATTTTTGTACGAATATCCGGGAGCCGCAAGCGAACCCTTATAATTAATTGCCGGTTGAATTGCAAATTTGTCCCCCGCCTTGTATTTGTCTGCCCATTTTGAGCCAACCTTTACAAGCTCTCCGCAGAACTCGTGACCTATAATAATAGGATTTTCTGCTATATCATCGGGCACTCTTTTATGAGCAGCACCCTGCATTGCCGCCTTGTGCGAAGACATACAAATGCTGTTTGATACTATGTGTGCTAATATTTCATCATCTTTAATCTCGGGAAGCTCAAACTCCTCCAAACGAAGATCGTTTACTCCGTATAATCTTACTGCTTTCGTTTTCATAAAATCAAAACCCCTCTTATCTTTAATTATCTGTTAACCAGAACTTCTTTTTCGTATTTTTTTACCTCGGAGAGATAGTCGCTCTTTACGTTTTCTCTCTTCAGATATTCTGCCCAAACATCGCCCATAGGCATTGTCTTCATTTCTTCCATAACCGCCATAACGTCGGTAAATTTATTGTCTTCCTGCAATGATCTAAGCAAAGAATCGGGCTGAAGCAGAGCAAAAAGCAGAGCCTTCTGCACTGAACGCAGACCTGTTACCCAAGCGGATATTCTGTTGATAGATGCATCAAAATAGTCGGTCGCAATAAACACTCTGTCCAAAGCATCGTTTCTAACTATTTCTTTTGCAATTTCTTTCGTCTCATCATCAAAAATAACAACGTGGTCGCTGTCCCATCTTACCCCCCTTGTAATGTGGAGTGCAATCTTTTCATTGAACAACAGCATTGACGATATTTTATCCGAAACAACCTCTGTAGGATGATAGTGTCCGTTATCCATAAGAGGAGTTATACCCTTTGAATTAACGTAATTCATACAAAATTCAGCAGAACCTACGGTGTATGACTCAACGCCTATTCCGAATACTTTTGATTCAAGACAGATAAACACCTTGTCTTTGTCGTAGGGCGTTTCAAGTATCTCGTCAAGTGATTTCTTAAAACGTGCACGGGGAGCAAGTCTGTCGGCAGGTATGTCCTTATAGCCGTCGGGAATCCAAATGTTCATAACGCAGGGCTCGCCTGTTTGTTCAGCAAAATACTGTGATATTTCAACACATCGCTTACCGTGCTCAACCCAGAATTTTCTTACCTCTTCATCGGGAGATGAAAGAGTAAGACCGTCTTTTACCATAGAGTGTGAGAAAAACGTAGGGTTGAAATCAATACCCATATTTCTTTCTTTTGCAAATTTCACCCATCTGTCAAAGTGCTTTGCCTCTATCTTGTCTCTGTCAACAAATTCGCCCTCGTCGAAAATTGCATAAGATGCATGAATGTTAAGCTTTTTCTTTCCGGGGGTAAGCTCGAAAACCTTATCCATATCCGCCATAAGCTCCTCGGGAGTGTTTGCCTTGCCGGGATAGTTACCCGTAGTCTGAATGCCGCCCGAAGCCGCCTGCTTGCTGTCAAAACCGACAACGTCATCGCCCTGCCAGCAATGTACGGATATGCTCACATTCTTAATTTTCTCAAGTGCCGCCTCAGTGTCAATTCCGTATTTGGAATATAATTCCCTTGCACTTTCGTATCTGTTCATATTATTTTGCCTCCTCTATATCAAAGCTTTTTTTAATAAGTTTACGTGCTCTCCATATATCAAGTTCACTGTCATCTCGAATCATCTGTGAAACTATGTTGCCGAGTGCCGTCGCTTCCCGCGGTCCCGCAAATACCGTCTTACCCGTATATTCCGCAGTAAGCCTGTTCAGATATTTGTCTGCCGAGCCGCCGCCGACAATGTTTATACTGTCTATCTGTTTGCCCGTAAGTCTCTGTATCTCGTTCAGTGCATAGTTATACGATCTCGCAAGTGAATGATATACGCAGTTTATCACCTCGGGTAAAGTCATATCGGGCTGACCTGCAACCTCCTTAACTGCCTCGATCATATTTTCGGGAGCTGTCAGCCGCGGGTCGTTTACGTCGATGTACGTAACCTTACCGCAATCCTCCGCCATATACATCATTTCGTCATACGTATATTGCTTGTTCAAATTTTTGCGTATATTCTGCAAAAGCCACATACCCATATAATTCTTGAGGAATCTGAAACGGTAGTCAATACCGCCCTCGTTTGTAAAGTTTGCAACCCTTGCCTCTTCACCAAGAACGGCCTCTGTTATTTCCGTTCCGATAAGACTCCATGTTCCCGAAGAAACGTAAAGTCCGTTTTCCTCCAAGGGACAGGCAAGCACCGCACTTGCCGTATCGTGAGAGGGGCAAAGAACAACCGTGCTGTCAAAGCCGGCATACTCTTTCATACCGTCGGTAAAATTGCCTAAAACCTCGCCCGGAAGATACAGTTTTCCGAAAAGTCTTTCGGGATAGCCCAATTTTTCTATAATATCCTTATCCCACGCCTTTTCGTTGGCATTTACCATGCCGGTAGTCGTTGCATTCGTATATTCATTTTTAACAACACCCGTCAACGTAAAGGACAAATATTCGGGCATCATAAGATAGTATGCCGCTTTGTCGAGTTTTCCGCTTTTATTGTCGCAGTAAAGCTGATAAACTGTATTAAAATCAAGCTTCTGTATGCCGGTTTTTGAATACAGCTCCGCGGGAGAAACTAAACTTTCCACCTTCGGAATAGCATCTAACGTTCTCGAATCACGGTATGCAAATACGGGAAGAATGGGCTTCTTTTCCTCGTCAAGCAAAACGTAATCAACGCCCCAAGTGTCAATCGAAATCGTCTTGGGCACAACGCCGTATGTACTGCACTCCTTTATTCCTTTTTTAACCTCTGCTTCGAGACGGTCTATATCCCAATAAAGATTACCGTCAACTTTCTGAAGCTCATTATCAAACCTGTATATCTCTTTCAATACAAGCTTGCCGTTGTCAAGACAACCGAGGATATGGCGTCCCGAAGACGCACCTATATCAATAGCAAGATAATATTCCAATTTTCATTACCTCTCTGTATAAAAATTATAAATGCATAATTGTTCTATCTTATGTTACCATAAAACAGAACGATTGTTCAAGGACGGCATTTGACTGAAAAAGTGTCTTTATTTGCAACTCTCTCTGTATTTCTTCGGAGACATGCCGAATTCACTTCTGAAAAGCCTGTGAAAATAGCTTATGTTGTTGTATCCTGTTTCGTTTGCAACGTCCGCAATTTTCATTCCGGTATTTTTCAGCAAAAACTTTGCCTGAAACAGCCTTTTTTCCTGCACAAGCTCGGTATAAGTCTTACCCGTTCTCAATTTTATCTCACGGGAAAGCCAAGTAAAATCATAATGCAAACTATCCGCAAGATCAATAAGACTACCCTCTTTGTAATTTTTTTCTATATATTGAAGGACAGGCAAAACTATTTTGTCATCCATTTCACCTGCAACACGGTCGGTATGGTTAAGTAAATGCAAAAGAAGAAGCCCCATTGTGGATTGGTTAATATTACGCTTGTTCTGAGTACTGTAAATAAGCGTCCAAATAAGGTTTTCAGTCAAATTTTGCACGGGAAGAATGTCGGAAACCTCAAAATGCATATACGCCGCACTGTCATTTGAGCCGCTTAATATGTCGATTATAAATCTATGCAAGGGTGTTTGCTCATAACCTATCATCTGCATTATGTTTTCAAAAAAGACAGGCAATATTATAAAATTAACTGCAATATCTTTTTCCGATGCAGGCAGTATTTCCTGCTTTGCGTTTGGCGTAAGAAAAAGCAACTCCCCCTCTTTCAGTTTTATTTCCGTGCCGTTTATAATATGGGTAGTTGTCCCCCGACACATATATATGACCTCCACATAATCGTGGGAATGTTCGGGAAAGTGTACAAAACGGGTATGGGGACGAATTGTTATAATTTTGCCCTCCATAAGCAGCTTTTTGCTGTTTACGGTATCGCTCTGCCCTTCCATATAAAGACTTCTGTCTATATCCTTTTCTCCGGCCAGTATTCTTTTTTCTTCCTCTGTTACGGGAGTTAATTTTTCCAATATTTCGGCTCTCATATATCTACTCCAAAATATAAAATGTATCACTCATTTGATTGTAACATATATATTTCAAAATTGCAAGATCATTCTTAGTACATATATATGAAAAGCAACAGCTCCTTCATTAAGAAATAAGAGCTGTTGCACTTGTTATTGTCTATTCGTATATTTTTAACAATTTTTCGTCTGTTTCAGCGTATGCGTAAAACTGCTTGCAACCTTCAAGATTTGACTTGCTCGTTCCTATTGCAAAAACACTGCATTCAACACCGTATTCCCCGTCCGAATCCAAATGAATCACTGTAAAATTTATATGCAATGTACTGTCCATTTTGCCCACCTGATATACTTTGTTTTTCATGTGGGTACTTTCCAACACATAAATAAGCAGAACGGAGTTTTCGGTAAAATAATCCTCGTCAAACTTTTCAAGAATCCTGCTTACGCCGTACTCGTTGCCGTCCTTCAGCTCATACGGCTCAAGCAATCTTTTCATTTCATCGTATGAATTTACCAAGTGAATGGGAGAACTATTATTACTCAAATAATCGGCATTTAACGCATTTGTATATATGGGGTCGTTATTATCCACATATTTCACATAGGCACTTTCAGCCTCGTAAGAAATGTTTGTCTTGAATCTTTCCGTAAGTGCTATTTTATAGACGTTGGGAATTTTTGCGGGATATGTCTCTTCAATCATACCGTCATAGAATATTCTGACGATACTTTTTACTCCGCAACCGTAGAGAGCTATCGCATCATTCGGTTGAGGTTTTGGTACATATATTTTATCCGAGCATTTCAATTCTCTTGTTCCCTCGCATGGTCTAACGAGCCAGCTGTTCCCCAAATCTTCAAGTATTACAGCGTCAAACCACGCCCCGCCACCGTCAATCGTACCGCTTTCGCCTTCGATATCCGATAACGGATCGGTAAGGAAAAATACAGCCGTCGCAATACAGACAATAATTGCAATTACCGTAACCCAAAATACAGGCTTTTTATAGTTAAGAACTGACTTTATTCTCTGTTTCACGCCCACCTCGCCGAAAGCTACGGGACAGGCTGTTATAATTCTTTTTGAAACGCTACATGCAAGGAGTGTTTCCGAATATGCGGTAATATCACCGTATTCCATTGTTTTTATGACTTTTTCGTCGCAGGCATATTCAATATCACGGCACAAAAGCACATAACCTAACCATACAAAAGGATTAAACCAATGTATTGCAAGTACGCAAAAGCCGATCGGCTTCCACAAATAATCGAGCCTTTTTATATGAGCCCTTTCGTGTGCCAAAACATAGGCAGTCTGCTCTTCACTCAAATTTGACGGAATGTATATTTTAGGCTTGATAATACCTAAAATAAACGGACTTGCTATATCATCACAAATAAAGATGTTATCTCTTACACAGATAGATATTTTTATCTTTTCTTGCAAAACAAAATAGCTGATAAGGCTGTAAACCAGCATACATAGAATACCCGCAATCCATACTGCCGCCGCAATAAACATGACTATTTGCATAGGATTTACACTTGCCGTAACATCGGTAGGTGCAAATGCATCAATTATTATTGGATTGACCGTTCTGTCAATTACCTCAAAACCGCTGTGTATTATAGGATTCTCCGCTATCATAATATTCTGTGGAACCGTTTCCCCGCTTGGAATAAGGCTTAATATGCTTTCAAAGGAAAAGGGCAGGACAAGCCTCAGTGCAGCTATTCCCCACAAAATAACACTTATTGCTTTGGGCACCTTTTTCAAAAGCAATCGTATTATGACGACCGCAAGTATAATCCATACAGATGCTATGCTCATATTTAATATTTTTAAGAATATAGCTTCCATTGCAATCTCCTTATAAACAGATGGGTTTACTTTTTATAGCTGTCTATCATTTTTTGGATAGATGCTATTTCCTCCGAGCTTAACGGCTTTCTTGACGCAAATGCCGCAACAAATGCAGGCAAAGAGCCGTGGTATGCCTCTTCAACAAATTTTTCACTCTGTATAGCATAAAATTCATTCTTCGTCATAAGACTCTCGACCTTGCCGTTTTCGTTTTTAAATATTCCCCTGTCACAAAGTTTGCGTAATACCGTATATGTAGTAGATTTTTTCCATTTAAGCTCGGTTTCGCATAATTTGACAAGCTCTCCCGAAGACAAAGGCTCGTTGTGCCATATTATATCCGCAAACCTTGATTCAACACATCCAAGTCTCAATTCATCGTTCATATTCTCTGTCCCCCTTTTACAGTTACACTTCGGTCTATCGCAAATAAACCTCGCATATTTAGTCTATCATATATAAACCGTTTTGTCAATAGCTTTGTTAAAAATTATGACCACCGGCTAAGCCGATGGTCATAATTTTTTTTAATCTTTCAAATATACTTTTTGTTCAACCGTCCTTTTTTTTACGAAATATCCTTTTTTCTGTATTTATAAAAACCTACGGCAACACACAAGATACTTATACCTGCACCTACCGCAACATATTCCCATTTCAAGCCTCCGTCGGCAATTATCTGTGCACTGTCGGCATATCCGAAGGGTGTTACGTATTTCAAAAAATCCGCTTCTTCGGTAAGGTTAGAAATAATATTCGCAAAGTAAAACAACATCGCAAGTCCAAGCCCTATACCAAGTCCGTTTCCCTTCAAAAATGCGGATATTCCAAAGGTTATCGCCCCTATTTCAATTTGAAGCAAAAGATACGCCAAAAATATCAAAGCAACATTACCCACCTGAACTTCTGCATCAATTAGTGCTATGCAACCTACCGACACACACACTACGGCCAAATTCAGTAAAATTATCTGACAGAAAATTGACAAAAGTTTTTGTAATGCTACTTTTTTTCTTGAAATCGGGTGCGAAAGCAAAAATTCCGCCGTTCTGTCCTTCTCTTCCTTTGCCAAAGCAGATATACCCGCCAATGCGGCAAAGAGGGCACCGCCGAGTCCCAGAACGTTCCCGCACTCTATGCCGAAATATCCCATAAACTCGCCGAAATTCAGCTTATCCATACCAAATGCCTGCGTAAAACTTCCCATATCGGCAAACATATCGCTCATCTCGGACATCTGCCCTTCCATTTCGGGATATATCATAATACTTAACGAAAGCATAAATGCAATTATTATAGACCATATAACAAGTGAAAGCCTATTCTTCTTCATCTCATGAAAAAACAGAGTCATTTTCATTTGTCCTCCTTTTCGTAGAAGTGCATAAAGCCCTCTTCTAAATCGGGATCCGATACCGTAAAATCTTCAAAATCCAGCTTACACAAAAGAACCGTTAATTTTTTTGCACTTCCCTTGTATAAGAAGCTTACCGTGTCGTTTTCTTTTCTTACGTCAAAAATATCTTCGTCTGAAATAACGTCTTCCGTTCCGTGCAACACAACGCGTTTTACGTCGGTATGTCCCAATTTTTCCACACCGTCACATGCAAGTATCTTACCCTCTCTTATAACGGCAGCCCTCTTGCAATAACGCCCTATCTCCGAAAGCACGTGCGACGACAAAAATACTGTCGCCCCCTCTTGATTCCTTTTTGTCAGAATATCGTAAAATTCTTTCTGAATCAACGGGTCAAGTCCGCTTGTAGGTTCATCGAGTATATAAAGCTTCGGTTTATGTTGCAAAGCACATACGATTCCAAGCTTCTTTCGGTTACCCAATGATAGTTCATTGACCTTTTTGTTTACATCAAGCTCAAGTCTTATGCAAAGCTCCTCGGCTTCTTTTTTGCAGTCAATTCCGCGAAGGCTTTCCGACAGCCTTAGTATATCCTTTACCTTCATACCACTATAAAACATAGTCTCCGATGGTAAATATCCCACGTCTGCCAATATCTCGGTTTTGTTTTTTGCAATATCCTTACCGAATATTTCAGCACTTCCCGAGGTGGCGGATATAAGTCCCAAAAGCGTACGTATGGTAGTACTTTTTCCGGCTCCGTTTGGCCCGATAAATCCGAAAAACTCGCCCTCATCCACTGACAGATTTACGTTGGTTATCCCCCTTGCTTTGCCGTAAAACTTTGTCAAATCATTGGTTTCAATTATTTTCATTAGCTTCACCGCCTATTTTTTCCGTAAGTCTTTCATAAAACTCTTTTGTAACCTCTATATCCTTATCAGCAAACACGAGCACTTTTTCATCTGCTTTTACTATGACAAATGCTTTAGCTTTGTTGTGAGCGAATACGGTGTAAGTACCAAATTCGTTATTTTTAAATAATCCCATTGACAATGACGGTGAGCCGAAACCGCTTATTCTTCTGCCAATATCAAAATTTTCTCTGTATTCAACTTTTTCAACCGACGAATAATCTACAGTCAAATTGTTCCATCCCGAAGCATCAACGGTAAATGACTCTGCATCAAAATCAGCCTTAAAGCCGGCACCGACAAAAACGAAGAAAAGGATTAGCAAAAGTATAACTATTCCCGAAATCGTTCCGATAGCAGAAGTCTTTTTCCACTTCATAATATTTACAACGGGATATCTGTCCGCCCTGCCCTCTTTTACCTGCTTTTTGTAATATAAGCTTGAGTAAATAACGGGTATTAAAACCATAACTGCAATAACTGCAAACATTGAAAGCATAGCGGCTTCGATAGGTAAAAACATACCGAACAAAATAATAATACCGCCGATTACCCATACCTTTCCCGCAACTCTGTGGGTAACATTCCAATTTTCTTCATTTGCAAGAGTCCATTTAATTTTTATACCCATCGTAAAGTTCTGTCTGCATTTCGGCAGATAGTTTCCAATCAAAATAAACAACACGCCAAAAAGAATTAACACTGCTCCCGTCGGTTCAATTTCTTTTCCCAACGCCGCCATATATATAATACCGTTTGCAAACAAAGATGTCACCGGTATTATCCAGAGAACAATATTCATAAGACGCTTGTTTTGTCCGTTTCCTCTGTTATCCTTTTCGGATATGAGAACGCACAACCAATGAAAAGCAAGTAGTATAAGAGGCAGACCGAAAACGGCAAATGCCTTGCCCGAATAGCCGTCTGCATCTCCGTTTACTCCCCAATGTGTCGCAAAAGTGTCGGAAAGTTCATTCCACTTTATCAGTCCAAAGACTATGGGCAACAATATCACTATCGACGTAATAACAAGCAAAATCTTATATCTTTTTATCATTATTATCCACTCCCTTCAAATCTGTTATCCAAAGCATAACGTCCTCAAGAACCGAGGTGTTGAGCTCGTAAAAAATAAATTTACCCTCTCGGCAATCTCTTATCAAATCTGCATCTTTAAGCACCGAAAGATGCCTTGATATCGACGCACCCGTTACGTCAAAATTATCGACTATATCACCGGCGGACATTCTTCCCTTTTTCAAAAGGTTCAAAATCTCACGCCGTATAGGGTCGGAAAGTGCCTTCAGCGTATTTTGTATTGCCAAAACCTATCACTCCTTTAACATTTAACCTAAATGTTAAAGGTATTATATCATATAAGCGGAACCTTGTCAAGTCCCGCTTACTAATCAATCATCTCTTGAGCATTTTTCGGCGTCAATAGCAATTACAAGCATAAGTGCGTACACCGCCTCTTCGGGATTAATCACGTCAATTGTATACGTATCAGTCCAGTTAAACAGCTCCTTTGATACGGTAGCCACTTGTTTTCCATTTCTATCAACTATGGTATAATCCCATTCAAATAAATTGCCTTCGACGTGCCAACCGTTAAAATCTATATTATATTTCGGCTTAAAAAATGCAAACTCCCTTTTTATACTGCCGAGATATTTGTCTCCCATATATATTTCAAAAGTCGGAAGCAACTTAAATAACTTTTGCTTTACAGTACCGACCTCAACATTAGACGAATCAAATATTTTCAGACAATGCCCCCAGGAAAGCTGTCCCTTCACCGTATACAAGGTTGTTCCCGATTCGCTGTAAACATCATAGCTATCAAACCAAGAAAACATTTTCTGTTTAAAAATGAGCTTCATAATGTATCATTATCCTTTCTTCTTGTTTAAAACGTTCATAGCTATATAAATCGCCACAAGCACAACAACCGCACTTACAAGCACAGTATACATAGTAGCCACGTCAACCCTGTTTCCGAAGAAATACAAATTGCAGTCGATTGCATCTCGCATTTGAGTAATCACGAAATCGGGTACGCCTTCAGCTTCCATTTCAGCAAAAACGCCCCTCAGAGAAACGTTTCTGATAATAGATGTACCGTAAGTTCCGGGTAAAAATGATATTATTTTCTGCAAAACTTCAGGAAACTGCGAAATAGGCATATATGCACCGCAAATAAAACCGTAGCAAGAGCTTATTATAGAACCTACCGCCGATATCTGCCCTTGCGTTGACAAAAAGAAGTTAATTATACTCGAAAGAGCAGTGCCAAACATTACGAGCAAAAACACGTCAAACAAAAGCAATATAACGTCTAAGACCGATAGATACCACCCCGTTACACCAACGTACACAAGGCAAACTGCCGTCGCTGTAAAGCATATCAAAAGAGTAGAAGCAAGAGTCGAAAAATAGTAGCTTAATGATAAAGCCGATTTTTTCACAGGAGAAACAGTAAAATCCTTTATACTGCCGTTTGCCTTATCCTGTACCATAAGCATATTCGAGCAAAAGGCAACCGTTACACAAGAAACGGCAAGTATCGAAGAAACAAGCTGACCGCCAACTGCTCCATTCAGCAGTTTTTCGGCAAGTTCTACTCCCTCCGGCACCCCCATCAAAAAGCTGTCTCTGTAGACCTTTCCTAAAAATGTCGCGTAAAGCACCAAAAGTATACAAGGTGTTATAAGGGAAGTAAAAAACATACCCTTATCCTTAAAAAACAGCTTCATATTACGTTTTATCAGAGAAAACATCGTATTCATTTTTCATTTCCTCCTTCAAGTCTCTTACCTGTCGCTGCTAAAAATACATCGTCCATCTTGCCCTTTGTTATCTCATAGTCCTTAAAGACCGACGGATATTTTGTTATAAGCTCTGTCGCCTTTTCGGTATTTGGAATCTGTATCTTAAATGCATCTCTTATCGGCTCATATATAACTCCCATATTTTTTACCGTCTCTTCGTCGGTGTTGTAAAGCGTTATGTAGTCGCCGGTATATTTATTCTTTAATTCAAGAGGCGTTCCCTCGGCGATGAGTTTGCCCGAATCAAGTATCACAACATAATCTGCCTCTGCCGCCTCTTCCATATAATGCGTGGTAAGAAATACCGTCAGTTTTTCTTTTTTTCTCAATCCGCTTATAACGTTCCACAGTATTTTTCTCGTCTGCGGGTCAAGTCCTGTCGTCGGCTCGTCAAGTATAAGCAATTTCGGTTGATGGAAAAGTGCCCTCGCAATATCTATCCTTCTTCTCTGTCCGCCCGACAGCTTTCCTACCGTTCTGTTAAGAATATCCGAAAAATCAAGCATTTTGGATACCTCTGTTAATCTCTCTTCAAAAGCATTACCGCATATACCGTAAAGTGCCGCCTTACATTCAAGATTGTCTCTTACAGTCAACGCCTTGTCAAGAACGGAATTTTGAAATACTACACCTATTTCCGTCTTTACACTGTCAATATTCTTATCAATATCGTTTCCGTCAATAATTACCGTACCGTCATCCTTTTCAAGCTGACCGCAAATAATTCCTATAGTAGTAGATTTCCCCGCACCGTTTACACCGAGAAAAGCAAACAGTTCACCCTCTTTTACGCAAAACGAAAGTTCATTTACAGCCTTTACATCACCAAACGATTTGTAAAGGTGGGTTATTTCAATAATATTCTTCATTCTTTATTCTCCTTGCTGCTAAGAGCCTTAAACACCTCGGACATCATTCGGCTTACGTCCTCCATAGTAAACATACTGTTTCCCTGTGCAAACATGACCGCAAATCCGTGCATATATACAGATAAATGGTTGTAAAGTCTCATGGCACTTTCCCTGTTTTCGGCATAATTAGTCTCTACTACGTTCAAAACTTTTTCAGCACTTATGTCTTTCCCCGGATGGTAGTGCGGTACACCCTCAAAATTATCTCCACTCATAAACAAAAGCTTAAAAAGCTGAGGTTCGTTTTTGGCAAATTCTACGTATTTTAAACCTGCCCCCTTAAATGGAAGCTTGTGCTTTAGTCCATCTTCTATATACGCTCTGTATTCAGCCTTCGCTTTTTCTTTGACAGCCTCCTGCACCTCTTCTATATTCTTAAATGCCGTAAAAATAGGTGCTGTCGAAACACCAAGCTCAGAAGCAAGGTTTCTTGCGGTAAGTATATCTATCCCAAACTTCTTTACCATATTGTAGGCAGTTTCTGCTATCTGCTCTTTTGTAAATCTGACCTTCGGCGGCATTTCTTCACTCTCCCAACATTAAATAACACTCGTTATATTACACTTGTTATTGTATAATATTTTTTTCTTTTTGTCAATAGCTACTCCTTTTTTAAAAAAAGAAAACGCTTCCAACCGTATTTTTATAGGAAGAAAGCGTTTTATTACATCTTTTATTTTTCAAAACCAACAAGCAGACCGCCAAGCTCTGCATAAAAACTGCAAAGGCCTCGGCAACTATAAAGCTTTATGTTAATTTGTTCAAACTCAGCCTTTAAGACATCTTGAACCTTATTTGCAAACTCCTCGTTGAAGCAATGGGCTATTCTAACCTTTCCACCCTTGTACCCCAACTTTTTCATCTGTTCGATTATCGAATCGAGTGCTCTTTTTTCACCTCTGCATTTTTCAAGCATTTCAAGGTCGCCCCTGTCGCTTGCTTTTCCGAGGGCACGTATTCCTAAAACTCCCGCCATTTTTGCGGCAATATGGCTTACACGTCCGTTGTTTGCAAGGTTCTTCATAGACTGCAACATAAACAACAGCCCCGTGTTTTTCATATATTTTTCAACCTCTCGGCATATGTCGTCATATTCATTTCCCGCCTGAATCAATTCGTATATTCTTTCGATTATCAGGCACATTTCAGGTCCCGTCGAGAGCGAATTGATAACGCATACTTTCTTATCGGGATAGGTTTGCTCATACTGTTTTTTTGCAAGACAGGCGGAGTTATAACTGCCTGAAAGTGCGGCGGTAATCGTTATGCAAAATATTTCATCTGCATCGCCGAAGCATTTTAAAAAGTCTTCAGTATTCGGACATGAGGTAGACGACTTGCCTTTATATTGCTGAAGATCGTCAACCATCTGCTTCACGTCAAGCGTATTATCATCAGTGTATACCTTTTCCGTCGTAATAATCTTCAAAGGTGCACTGTCAAACGATACACCTTCAAATGACAATCTATCAGCCGACGAGTCGGCAACTATCTTAATTTTTTTCATAATTTATGTTCCCTGTTTTAAATGATATACTTTATTATTTATATATTGTACATCAAATTTGTTGATTTGTCAAACATTCTTTTGTTCTGCCGTGCCACAACAAAAAACCTCAAAATAGTGTTATATCCTTGAAATTAAAGACAATGTGCTATATAATATATTTTGACACAGACTGTATATGGATATCACTAATCGTTGCTGAAGTTCTTGCTGTAATAGTAACTATATTATTCTTATTTTCAAAAAAATATAAATATTGGTAATATATATGAGAGGAAACCAACATGGAAACAAAAGAATTTTTTGTCGATAAAAACCTTTATAAAGGTAGACCCGCAAACGAGACAGACCGTCTTGAAAAAGAAATTAAGGTATATGACCTTTTAGATTCGCTGAACATTGAATACGAAAGAGCTGATCACGATACCGCAGACACCATCGAAGACTGCGAAAAAGTTGAAGAAATAATCGGTGTCGATATTTGCAAAAACCTTTTTCTCTGCAACAGACAGATGACAAAGTTCTATATGCTTATGATGCCCGGCAAAAAGCCTTTTAAAACAAAAGATATTTCCCAACAAATCGGAAGTGCTCGTCTTTCGTTTGCCCCCGCCGAAAAAATGCTCGAATTTCTTGACATAACCCCCGGCTCTGTAAGTATTATGGGACTTGCTAACGACAAGAATAACGAAGTTCAGCTTCTTCTCGACAGAGAAATATACGAAAGTGAATACGTGCGTTGCCACCCTTGCATAAACACATCTACCTTAAAAATTAAAACCTCGGATATACTTGAAAAATATCTTCCCCACATCAAGCATGAGCCGATTGTAGTTGATTTATAAAAAGGTTTATAAAAAACATTAATAAAGACTTGACCGAAACGTCCTACCGTTAGGTCAAGTCTTCTTTGTTTTTGTATTGGAGGAAGATTTGCAGTTAAGGCATTATCATGCACTCTGAGAACCGACTTTTTCGCCCAAAAAACTCAAAAACTTGCATTGCCGGGACTGTAATCATATTGCTTTTATTCTTGTCGGTTTCTTTATGGGTTATTTTCCTTCCATATTGTATCATTTTAATATTTTCTTCAGATACATACCCGTATAAGATTTTTCATTCTCCGCAACATCTTCAGGAGTACCGCAGGCAATTATTTCTCCGCCCTTGTCTCCACCCTCGGGTCCTAAGTCTATTATATAATCAGATACCTTAATCACGTCGAGATTATGTTCAATAACTATAACCGTATTACCCTCGTCAACCAATCTATTCAGTATCGTTATAAGCCTATCCACGTCTGCCGTATGAAGTCCCGTCGTCGGCTCGTCGAGAATATACACCGTCTTTCCGGTACTCCGCTTCGCAAGCTCTGTCGCAAGCTTAACTCTCTGTGCCTCTCCTCCCGACAGCGTCGTCGAAGACTGCCCTATCTTTATATACCCGAGTCCCACGTCAAACAGAACCTGAAGCTTATTCTTTATCTTGGGTATGCCACCGAAAAACTCAACGCCCTCTTCTACCGTCATATCAAGCACGTCAAAAATGTTCTTTCCCTTATACTTAACCTCAAGCGTATCTCTGTTATATCTTTTACCACGGCACACGTCGCACGTTACGTACACATCGGGAAGAAAATGCATCTCTATCTTCTTAACACCGTCTCCCTCACACGCTTCACAACGACCGCCCTTTACGTTAAATGAAAATCTGCCCGCACTGTATCCCCTCTGTTTCGCATCGGGGGTCTTTGCAAAAAGCTCACGTATATCTGCAAACAGTCCCGTATATGTGGCAGGATTGGAACGCGGTGTTCTGCCGATGGGACTTTGGTCTATCGCAATAACCTTATCAAGATATTCAAGTCCCTCTATCGACTTATATTTACCGGGATAGGTAATCGCTCTGTTCAGCTCGCGTGCAAGCACCTGATGTAAAATTCCGTTTACAAGCGACGATTTACCTGAACCGGACACGCCCGTAACACAGTTAAGCGTACCAAGCGGAAATTCAACATCAATATTCTTAAGGTTATGCTCTTCCGCCCCCTTAATAACTATAGAATGACCGTTGCCTTTACGTCTCGTCTTCGGAACTTCAATCTTCTTTCTGCCCGAAAGATAATCACCTGTTATCGACTTTTTGTTTTTCATAATCTCTTCGGGCGTACCCTGAGCAACTATAGTACCGCCGTGTATACCTGCCCCGGGACCTATATCAACTATATAATCCGATTCGAGCATCGTTTCCTCGTCGTGCTCAACAACGATAAGGCTGTTCCCCGTATCTCTGAAGCGTTTTAAAGTATCAATAAGCTTATGGTTATCTCTCTGGTGCAAACCTATACTCGGCTCGTCAAGCACGTACATAACTCCCATAAGAGAAGAACCTATCTGTGTCGCAAGTCTTATTCTCTGTGCTTCGCCCCCCGACAGCGTACCCGCTTTTCTCGTCAAGGTAAGATAGTCAAGACCAACGTTTTCGAGAAATCCCAAACGGGATTTTATCTCTTTTACTATCTCACGTGCAATACTGTACTCCATATCGGTAAAAGTAAGTCCGTTTACAAACTGCAACGCCTTTGATACCGACATAGCACAAAATTCATAAATATTTTTCCCGCCCACCGTTACCGCCAACGCTTCCGGCTTAAGACGTTTGCCCGAGCACTTGGGACATACGGTATTCTCTATAAACTGCTCGTAGTAGTCAGACTGCGTCATATCATATCTTTGCTGTACCATCTTCAGCAGTCCCTCAAACTTAACGGTAGTCCACCTTGCAAGTCCACCGAAAGCACGTTTAACCTCGTATACTTCGCCGTCGCCGTTAATAAGCACCTCGTAAGCCTTTTTTGAATAGTCCTTGATAGGCGTATCAAGCGTAAAACCGTATTTTGCACCGACAACTTCAAAAAGCGGACCGTTCCACGAATCCTCTTCAAGTGTTTTAAATCCGTTGCACATTACAGCTCCGCCCCTGAGCGACAAGCTCTTATCGGGAATAAGCTTTTCTGCCGACATACTTCTCATCTCACCCAGCCCCGCACACTCCTCACATGCACCGGCAGGGTTATTAAACGAAAACATAGGCGGTGCCATTTCACCCATACTGATATTATGTTCATCACAAGCATAGTTGATTGAATATGCAAAATCCTCGTCTTTTTTGCCGTCTCTGCCCAGTACCGTTATAACAAGATTACCGTCCCCAAGGTCGAGAGCTGTCTCTACCGAATCGCTCAGTCTTACGCGAATATCCTCACGCATAACGAGACGGTCTATAACTATATCAATACTGTGTTTTATATTCTTTTCCAGCTTTATCTCTTCACTAAGGTCATAAGTATATCCGTCAACTCTTACGCGTACATAGCCATTCTTCCTTGCCGAATCAAGCGTCTTTTCGTGCATACCCTTTTTCGCCTTTACAACGGGGGCTAAAACCATAAATCTTGTACCCGTTTCAAAGCCCATTATGCTGTCAAGTATCTGGTCAACAGTCTGCTGTCTTATTTCTTTTCCGCATACAGGACAATGGGGTACGCCCACTCTTGCATACAAAAGACGAAGATAATCATATATTTCGGTTACTGTTCCAACTGTTGAACGCGGGTTTTTGGAGGTCGTCTTCTGGTCAATCGATATAGACGGAGAAAGCCCCTCTATTGAATCTATATCCGGCTTGTCAAGCTGTCCCAAAAACATACGTGCGTATGACGACAGCGATTCCACAAAACGTCTGTGTCCCTCTGCATATATCGTATCAAAAGCAAGGCTTGACTTGCCCGACCCCGACAAACCGGTAAAAACAACAAACTTATCCCTCGGTATAGTTAAATCTATATTTTTCAGGTTGTTTACCCTGACACCTTTTACGGTTAATTTTCTTTCTTCTGCCATCATATTTCCTTTCGTCAACTGTTGACGTTTTTCTTTTCTTTTTGCATATTTACAATAAGGTCACGAAGATATGCCGCCCTTTCAAAGTCAAGACGCTTTGCACACCCTTTCATCTCCCGTGTAAGCTCTTCAATAGCCTTATCCATATCCTTCCTTGACATCTTCTTTTTCTTAACCTTACCGCCGTCTTCATCCTTCATTCCAATCTCGATAACATCAAGCACCTTTTTCTTGATAGTCTGCGGAACAATTCCGTGCTTCTCGTTGTAGGCAAGCTGTATTTTTCTTCTCTTTTCAGTCTCGTCTATCGCCGCTTTCATTGACCGTGTTATCTCATCGGCATACATAATGACTTTTCCGTTTGCATTACGTGCCGCCCTGCCTATAGTCTGTATAAGCGACGTTTCCGACCTCAAAAAGCCTTCTTTGTCAGCATCAAGTATTGCAACGAGCGATACCTCGGGAATGTCAAGTCCTTCTCTGAGCAGGTTTATTCCCACAAGCACATCAAATATGCCCATTCTTAAATCACGCACTATTTCCATACGCTCTATCGTCTCGACATTGTGGTGTATATACTTAACCTTAATCTTGTTTGCCGACAAGTATTCGGTCAAGTCCTCCGCCATTTTTTTCGTTAAGGTCGTAACAAGTACCCTCTCGCCCTTTTCTGCACGTTCTCTTATCTCGCCCATAAGGTCATCTACCTGACCTTTTATTGCCCTTACCTCAACCATCGGGTCTACCAGTCCTGTCGGCCGTATAAGCTGTTCAACTATATTTTCCGACCTTTCTCTCTCATATTCGGCAGGTGTTGCAGAAACGTAGATAACCTTATCGAGCTTACTTTCAAACTCGTCAAAAAATAAGGGTCTGTTATCAAATGCAGACGGCAAACGGAAACCGAAATCAACGAGGTTCTGTTTTCTCGCTCTGTCACCGCCACTCATTCCTCTAACCTGTGGCAAAGTTACGTGAGACTCGTCAACGAAAAGTAAATAATCCTTCGGAAAATAGTCAAGCAAAGTAAACGGTGTTGAGCCCGGCTCTCTGCCCGAAAGTACTCTTGAATAGTTTTCGACACCGTGACAAAAGCCTATTTCCCGCAGCATCTCAAGGTCATATCGTGTTCTTTCCTCTATCCTTTGTGCTTCAATAAGCTTTCCTTCGTTGCGGAAATATTCGCCGCGTTCCATCATTTCCTGTTCGATTTCACCTAAAGCCGCCTCTCTTCTTTCGGGTGTCATCGCATAGTGGGAGGCGGGGAATATCGAAACATAGCTAAGTCTACGCAAAAGCTCACCCGTTACAACGTTTATTTCCGAAATTCTGTCTATCTCGTCGTCAAAAAACTCAACCCTTATCGCCTTATCACTCGAAGCCGAGGGAAAAATTTCAAGAACATCGCCCCTTACACGAAACTTGTTTCTCACAAAATTTATGTCATTTCTATCGTAGTTCATTTCAATCAAAGCGGAAATAATCTTGTTTCTGTCAGCAATCATTCCCGGTCTTAACCCGAGTACCATTTTTTGATATTCCGACGGGTCTCCAAGTGAATATATGCAAGAAACGCTCGATACTATAATTACGTCATTTCTCTCAAAAA
Organism: Eubacteriales bacterium; assembly: GCA_045658315.1. Taxonomy (GTDB): domain Bacteria; phylum Bacillota; class Clostridia; order Oscillospirales; family CAG-272; genus RGIG1995. The sequence continues at coordinate 115 of JAZOUV010000091.1, read as the reverse complement.
GAGACGACGTTGCACTGTGTCTCAGCTTGTCTATCTCATCGTTTACAAGGGCGTCCTTTTCTATATACAAATCTCTGCCCGGAATATAAGCCTCGGGCTTGTAGTAATCGTAATA
>JAZOUV010000090.1:0-4293 GCA_045658315.1 Eubacteriales bacterium | reverse complement strand
AAATTTAATGCAATATTTAATATCGTTTCTTGAAGGGATTATCACCTTTATATCGCCTTGCTTGCTTCCAATGCTGCCCATATACATTTCATATTTTGCAGGCGGCGGAGAAAGAACTACTGCAAAAACATTAAAGGGTGCTGTCGGTTTTGTAACAGGTTTCACCATTGTTTTTGTAATGCTTGGAGCATTGGCAGGAACAGTTGGAAGCTTCCTTCGTGAATACCAGACAACAGTAAACATCATTTCAGGACTGATTGTGATAATTTTCGGACTGAATTTTCTTGGAGTATTTAAACTAAATATCTTCAAAGGAAATCAGCGCTCTGTTAAAACAGATAATATGGGATTTTTCTCTGCAATGCTTTTTGGAATTATCTTTTCCGTAGGCTGGACTCCTTGTGTGGGAGCGTTCTTAGGTTCCGCATTGATGCTGGCATCTCAGCAAGGTCATATAGCAGAAGGAATGCTGATGCTGCTTAGTTATTCATTGGGACTTGGAATACCCTTTATACTAAGTGCGGTGCTGATTGACTACCTCAAATCAGCGTTTAACTGGATTAAGAGAAATTACAAAATCATTAACCTTATAAGCGGCAGCCTACTTGTTATAATTGGTATTATGATGGCAACAGGAACGCTTGGGCAGCTTTTGAATCTGCTCAGTTAGGAGGCACTATGAAAAATAATAAAACACTAATAATACTTATTATTGCATTTGTTGTTCTGCTTGGTGGTGCGTATATCCTTTACTCTCAGCTTGGACAGTCGCAGACACCCGATCAGCTTTCAGTAGAACAACAAGAGAATAGTGAAACAGAAGAAAATCAAAAAACATTAGCACCGGATTTCACAGTTTATGATGCTGACGGAAATCAAGTTAAGCTGCATGACTTTATAGGTAAGCCAATAGTCCTCAATTTCTGGGCAAGCTGGTGCGGTCCCTGCCAGATGGAAATGCCGGACTTTCACGAAAAATATCTCGAGCTTGGTGATGAAATAAACTTCCTGATGGTAAACATGACTACCGGACGAGAAACCTTAGAGAGTGCAAAGAATTTTATCGCAGAAAAAGAATACACTTTCCCGGTATTTTATGATACACGGTCTGATGCTGCCGCAACATACGGAGCATATTCCTTGCCGACAACATATTTCATTGACGCAGAAGGTTATGCGGTTGCACAGGCCACAGGTGCTATTGATGGTGAAACTCTTCAGCGTGGAATCGATATGATAAAATAAACTATCCGCCAGGGACAATCCTCGGCGGAATTTTTTCTGCTGTAAAATTGTTTGTTTTGTCGATTGTATAAATCTAACTTTTATGATATAATAAGTAAAAAGTACAGATTTACGAGGAAAGCTATTATGGAATTTCAAAGCTACTTTCCAATATGGTATAAATTAAATAAAGCAGAGCAAGACCGTATCACAGGCAACTTGATTACCAGAAAGGTAACAAAAGGAACTGTAATTCATAACGGCAGTATGGAATGTACAGGGCTGCTTTTGATAAAGACCGGACAGCTTCGTGCATACATTCTTTCCGATGAAGGCAGAGAAATCACAATCTACCGTCTTTTCGACAGGGATATGTGCTTGTTTTCAGCCTCCTGTATTATGCGTTCTATTCAGTTTGATATAACAATTGAAGCCGAAAAGGATACCGATTTATGGATTATTCCAGCAGAGCTTTACCAGAGCATTATGAAAGAATCTGCACCCGTTGCCAATTACACAAATGAGCTTATGGCAACAAGATTTTCTGATGTAATGTGGCTGATAGAACAGATTATGTGGAAGAGTCTTGATAAGCGCTTGGCAGAATTTCTTCTTGAGGAAATTTCTATAGAGGGAACAGAAAAACTAAAAATTACCCACGAAACTATTGCAAATCATCTTGGCTCTCACCGTGAGGTAATGACGAGAATGCTCAAATATTTTCAAAATGAAGGAATGGTTAAGCTCTCCCGTGGTATGATAGAAATTACAGATTCTGAAAAGCTTGAAAGCTTAAGCGATGAATAAATGAATGTCCGCCGATAGTGCTATCCGGCGGACATTTTATGTTTACAGCAATGCAAGGATTGCTTCCTTTGGTTTTGCTCCCATTGATTGATTTATGATTTTGCCATCCTTGATAACCACCAGTGTCGGTATGCTCATAATACCGAACTGTGCTGCAAGTTCAGGCTGCTCGTCCACATTGACCTTGCCAACCTTGATGTCAGGGCGTTCCTCGGCGATTTCCTCTACGATGGGCACTACCATACGGCAAGGACCGCACCACGGTGCCCAGAAATCCAAGAGAACAGGTCTGTCTGAATTTAGAACTTCACTTTGAAAATTGTTTTTGTTAATATTTATAGCTGCCATATTGTTATCCTCCTTTTTCTTTTGTGTCTTTATATTACCACAACTTTTTATGCTTTTCTGTGATATTATCACATAAAATACATATAACCCCGTAACAAAATAAGATACGCCTTAAACCTGCTAAGAATTGTCAAGAGGAAATCAAAAAATTTTTTCATCTCAAAAAGGGCATAACAAAATAGAGTGGCAAATAGATATTTTTTGTCACTCAACGAAAATATTAAAGGTTTGGGGTAGTTACTTCAATTTAATTCTTCATCAATGGAATTATAGAGTTCAGTTATCTTGCCGTAGTAAATACGCAGAAACTTGTTAAGTCCCGCAATCATAGCTTCTTTTCCGCATTTGCCTTCGCTGCGTTTTTTCTCAATAAAAGCAAAGACAGGTTCATCGGCGGGTTTATGCTGAATAAGACTTTGCATAACCTCAAACCCTGTCTTACGAAGGTATCGATTTCCTCGCTTTGAAATATGCCGTTCTGTAGCGTTAAAGGAGCCTGATTGATATGGCGGAGCATCAATGCCAGCATAAGCAATAAGCGAGTGCTTGTTGCGGAATTTGCGTATATCTCCAATCTCGGCAATTAATTTAGGTGCTAAAACATCCCCAATGCAAGACATTTCTCTTACAACCTGATATTCAGGTAATGTCTTGGCAAGAGCTTGCATTTGTGTTAAAATAGTGTTGCGAGATGCTTCCATTTCGTGTAGTACTCGTATTGCTTCCGTAATGACTATTGTGGTAGATAGCGAGTTAGGAAGCACAGGGATACCGTTTTGGGCTGCAATGTATAGTTTTTCTGCAGTCTGTTCACAGTTGCGGTATCCCTGTTTTTGTGCCCATTTGCAATAATCTGTTTTAAAACGATTTTTACTCATTTTGAGTATGTTATCAAAATGAAGATAACGCTTAACAATGCCGGTTATCTTTTGAGTACCCCTGTATTCATGGATAATATTCTGAACACCGGGCATAACCTGGTCACATAGAACACCAAAATTGATTTTAGCTTTTATCAGCATAGATGTGGATTGATAATACTGTCTTGCAAGTAATTTTAATTCCCGATATGTATCTTCCGGAGGCATTACCTGATTAAGCTCATCCCAATAACAAATACCAAACATAGCAATATTAATCGAGTCAATTCTGTCTGTCTTGGCTCTTCTGATATTTTGAGAGCAAAACTTTTGCATGCGTAAAGCATTAACGGTGCTAACAAAAATACCTTTTTCAATCAGCACAGTTACAATTGGCAGATGGTAATACCCTGTACTTTCCAAAATCACCCTGACTTCTTCATTGTATGATTTGATGAGGGTTACAAGGGAAAGGACTTCCTCCATAGTATGCTGCATTTCAAATGGTGTTTTCAAAACCTCGCCGCCCGGTTTCATAATACAAACCATACTTTTGCCCTTTGAAACATCAATTCCTACACTAATCATTTACATTCCTTCTTTCATTTTTTGATATGTAATGTTTCCGCCTGTACTTATTACGATTCTCTTTGGCTAGTTACGCGAACGCAGGATACTTCCCGGAACAACCTGCTTAACCGAATCTTTATAACAAGAAGGCGGATGACTGTTTAATGCCCGAACGCTAAGTTCACCCAAAGAACCGTCAGTCCATTACCTTCTCATTATAACAAAAATAAGCATAGCTTGCTAAACTACGATAAGTAATTTAGTGCTATGCTTATATAGTACCAAACAAAGAAAAGGGCTTTTGAAAAAACTTCGTGGACTTATGCCATCTTCTGTGGTATGTTTGTGTTGCCGAAAGAGAAGGACCAAAGCGTATAGGCGGTAAGGTGAAAAAAGTAGGCAAAACATAACCCACCACAAGTAGACGAGTCGTACCACTAAACAGTACGGCGATAGAAATGATACACGACCTGCGAAAAGAATA
>JAZOUV010000089.1:0-1682 GCA_045658315.1 Eubacteriales bacterium | reverse complement strand
GAATGGATGGATACGGGAGAAGAGGTTGTTTATCGTAGTTACAGTCTGTATCCGGTTACGCTCGAATGAATCGCACCGATAAGGAGGTACACTTTATGAAGAAACACATTGCGTTGATTTTAATTCTATCCCTTGCTCTTTACTTGTGCGGTTGTGTTAATACTAAAATAGGAACGGAATCCGGTAAACAAGAGACTTCCGCCGACAGCTATGTTAATACTGACACTCCTAAAAGCAAAAAAGAGCTTGCAGAAATAACGGTAACCGCAGACATTAATCCGGGCAGTCCCCGCGAAGATATGAAAGAAGTATTCTTTGAGGACGAAAAACATACATACAGTTTTGACTATCCGCAAAGCAGTGTTATTAAGGCTGTATACACTGACGGAAGCGAACAGAATGTAAAAGAGGCTCTGGATGATGGAAATATAGCTATAGAAGATCTTGATGCTTATAATATCAAGTACAACTCTGAGCCTAAGCTTATAAAAAAAATAATAGACCACGCAGATAGAGATGGACTTGGAACGGCTGAAGCACTTGAAGGCTTTTACAGTGATGAAAATTACGTTTATTACTTTCCGTCCATAAGAAGCCGTTATGTGATCGTGTATTTCAAAGATGGAACCGAGAAAACTGTGAAAGATGCTTTAAGAGACGGTTCAGCTATCATCAAAGATCTTGACTATTTCGGCATCAGCTACTACGCTAAGGAACCCATCGAAGATGCCCCTTCTAATATAAACAAACCTGTAACCGTTAATATCGAGATTCCGGATAACATAAAATCCATTAACGTAAAACGCTGGAACCGTACAGACGGAACAACGAAAACCGTGTTGCTTACCTCTAAAGAAGATGTTGACTCCCTATGCAACGCACTTGAATCGCTGACGCTGAAAAATATGGACTACGTAAAGCCAATAGAATCTGCATTTGAGATTACCTTCCTTGATGAAAACACATATGAACAAAAGACAATTCATATATCCGCCAATACTCCTCCGTATATTTTATTCGATGCCAATTGTTGTTTTATAGAATCCGGCGAATTTGACGTTGAGTTCTTGGAAAATTTGTTTACGGATTCAAATAAAGAAGTAGTTAATATAACCGTAACCAAAGTCTTGGAAAGTGATGTTGAGGAACCGTTTTATGAAGATGACGTATACATCTACATCTTTGGAAATCCTCAGAGTGATTATACCATCGTAAAATATTCCGACGGCAGTAAGCAGAGACTTGTTGACGCACTCAGGGAAGGAAACATCAAAATCACAGACCTTGACACTTTCGGTATTAAATACTTTACAGAGATCAAACCTGTTGATAATCCTGAATTGTCCTATGAAGTTCAGCAGTCCAATGATTACAATATACCAACGGATTTATTACCTATGATCGAAGCGGTAGATCTTGTAATCGTGGGTACCTATGACGGGACCGTATCAACTTATGCTACAGAAATAGGCCAGATCATTTCAATAGGAAAGGTAAGTAACTTTCAAATTATAAAAGGTGAAACTTCGTATGAAACAAAAGAGATTTCTTTTTACGGCGGAGCATTGCCGGTCTCTGAGTTTATGAAATACGTCCGCCCCGATATTTCTGCAAAACGTGGCTTTGATAAATTAACAAAGCTTGAAGCAGACACAAAATACGTGGGTGTTCCCGTAACTCAG
>JAZOUV010000088.1:0-35516 GCA_045658315.1 Eubacteriales bacterium | reverse complement strand
AGATAGTATTTTTAAAAATACTATCAAAGGTTTTTCTCCTTTGGAATCTTCCTTGGTCTGTGCGTAGTTATAATGACAACATAGAGGTGAAATTTTATTTATAGATAGTATTTTTAAAAATACTATCAAAGGTTTTTCTCCTTTGGAATCTTCCTTGGTCTGTGCGTAGTTATAATGACAACATAGAGGTGAAATTCTATTTATAGATAGTATTTTTTAAAAATACTATCAAAGGTTTTCCTCCTTTGGAATCTCTTCCTTGGTTTGTACGTAGTTATAATGACAACATAGAGGTGAAATTTTATTTATAGATAGTATTTTTAAAAATACTATCTAAGGTATTCCTATTTGAAATCTTCCTTAGTATGTGCGTATTTTAAAACTAACGGCGACGAGCCAAATTGTAATTTATTCCTTATTTTGCTGCCGAGTCGGATGAGGTCGTTTGAGTGCAATTAAGGGGATATGGGCTTCGCCCATATCCCCTACTATTTTTAAAGGATAAACTGTTTTATCGGTTTGATTGCTCTGCCGTCGGGATAATCCCTCGCCTCGCCCAACGCAAAAAATCCATTTTCACCGCATAACCTATACCGTGTTCCCACCGTTATCTTTTCGGGAGAAATGCCAATCTTTTTTGCGTATATCTCAAGTCCGCTTTTTGCCAATTTCTCAAAGAAGGGGGATAATCTAACCTCTTCAATATCACAAAAAAGGTCGTCTATGGGGCAGAGGAGTGATATGCGTTCTTCCGAAGGCATCATTTCAAGCTGTTCGACGGTGTAACTGTTGTCTATATTAAAGTTACCGCTTTTCGTTCTGCATAGGCTTGTCATAACTGCACCGCAACCGAGCTTTTCACCGATATCCGTGCAAAGAGTGCGTATGTATGTGCCCTTTGAACACTCTACATTCAGTCTATATTTACCGAGCTTTTCGTCGATGGGCTCCCAATCTATTGATTTTATGCATATATTTCTTGCTTCTCGCTCCACTTCTATGCCTTTTCGTGCAAGGTCTACCAGCTTTTGACCGCCAACCTTTAAGGCACTGTACATAGGCGGAGTTTGCTTTATTGTACCGACAAAGGCTTTTACGGCATCTTTGACGGTTTCACAGCTTGGAATAACGTTATTTTCCGATATTATTTTTCCCGTAATATCGCCCGTATCGGTAATAATGCCGAGTTGCATTTCGGCAATATAACCTTTGTCCTCGGCAGTCAAATATTCGGAAGCTTTAACGGCACGCCCCACCATAACGGGTAAAACCCCCGTCGCCATAGGGTCAAGAGTGCCTGTATGCCCCACTTGCTTGGTTTGATACAGTCTTCTTACCATATTTACAATGGTGTGTGAGGTTACGCCTTGGTGTTTGTTTATACAAATTACGCCCATCGGGGTATTATCTGTCATTTTATGTATATTCCTTTTACATTATTTCGGGGAGAGAGGCTTCCAATACGGTTTTTATTGCCTCTTCTTTGGTGTTTGCAACTACAAGTCCGCCCGCAGCACACACGTGTCCGCCTCCGCCGAGTCTGTTACAGATTTTTCCGGCGTTTATTCCGGGACGGCTTCTCATGGATACCTTGAAGTTGCCGGGGAAATCGCCCTTTTCTTTTAAAATTGCACCAATGAGCACCCCGTTTATTTCTATGGGAATCTGTGCTAAGTCTGCAATATCGTCTTCGGAAAGTCCCTTTTCTTCTCGCATCGCGTTGGTTATGCAGGCTATTGCAATTTTGCCGTCTGCAAAAAATTCAAGGCTGTTGTACGCCGTTTTCAGTGCTTCTATTTCTTTTTTCGTCTTGTTTCCGAAAAGTCTTTGGTTTATTTGGGCGGAGTCAACGCCTCTTGAAATAAGATACGCCGCTTTTTCGTGCGTTCCCGATGTAACGTTGGAATGCTTGAAGCAACCCGTATCAAAGCTTATTCCCGCATACAGCAGTTCGCAAACTCTGTCGCTCATTTTATCGGTTAGCAGATTTATCAAATCATAAATTATTTCCGAACACGAAGCACTTTCGGGGACAGTATAATTATGGTCAGCAAACTGGTCGATTGCTTCATGATGGTCGATTTTTATTGATTCGGCAAGCTTTATAAGCTCTTTGCAGTTTCCGAGCATAGATTTACTTGCTACGTCTACCGATACCACGAGGTCGGGTGCAAAATCCGAGGGAAGCTCCTCGGGCAAATACATTACGCTGTCGCAAAGAAAGGAAAGCCTGTCTGCAACTCTGTCGCTTGAGGTGCATATAACCGTCTTTCCCATTTCTTCAAGTGCAGCTCTTAATGCAAAAGCAGACGCTAAGGTGTCTCCGTCGGGACGAATGTGGCATATTAACAGTATTTTGTCTTTCTGCCTGAGCTTTTCCGCAACTTTTAAAAGTGTAATATTATTAATCATGCAAATCGTCCTCAACCTGTTTCAGCAGTCTGTTTATGTTTGCACCGTATTCAATCGAATCGTCGGGGATAAATTTAAGCTCGGGTGTCTGGCGGAGGTTAAGTCGTACCGCTATCTGCTTTCTCATAAAGCCCGATGCACTTTCAAGACCTTTTTTTACTTCCGCTTTGTCGGCGTTGCCTATGCATGAAAAATATATTTTCGCAAACTTCATATCAGCCGTTACGTCTGCGGCAGTTATGCTTATTATAGCCTTCTGTACTCTGGGATCCTTTACCTCGCGTATAATCGAAGAAAGTTCTCTTGCTACCTCTTCGTTTACACGTCCTCTTCTGTATCCTGCCATATAAATTATCCTCTTTTCTTTAAACTCAACTACATTATACCACATTATATACAAATAATTCAATAATAAAGTTGAAAAAATATGAAAGTGGGTGTATAATAGATGTACGGAGGTAGGGAATTATGGTAAAAGTTTTGCATTGTGCTGATCTTCATCTTGACGCACCCTTTGTTTGCGGAGACGCCTTGAAATCGGAACTGCGAAGAAATGAATTGTTGGCTACTTTTTCATCTTTGATGAATTACGTTAAGCTGAACGGTGTTGATATAGTTGTTATAAGCGGAGACCTTTTTGAAAGTGAGAACGTTACGCGTGATACTGTCGCTATGTTGAAAAAAGAGTTTGCGGATAACCCGCAGTGCAAGTTTGTTATTGCACCGGGCAACCACGACCCGTATACTTCTGACGGCGTTTACGCCAAGGCGGATTTTCCGTCTAACGTCTATATCTTCAACAACACTGCCGTAGCTTGCTTTTCTTTTGAGGATTTAAACGTTGATGTGTATGGCTATGCCTACACACAGCCGGATTTGGAATATAATCCTTTTAAAAGCGTAACTCCTACCCGCCCTGCCCGAGTAAATATACTTCTTGCACACGGTGAGCTTACCGCATCTAAAAAGGGAACTTGCCCCATTTCGTTGGAGGATATTGCCCAAAGCGGTTTTGACTATATAGCACTCGGGCATATTCACGCAGGCTCTGACGTGGAGAAAAAGGGCGATACCTATTACGCTTATTCGGGCTGTCTTGAGGGCAGAGATTTCGGAGAATGCGGTTACAAGGGGGCAATACTGTGCGAATTTGAAAAGGTGGGGTGCGAATTAAAAAGCACCTTCAAAAAGCTCCGTTTTTGCAAACGCCATTACGAAATAGAAAAGGTCAATATTTCGGGAGCACAGAATATTTCCGACGTATTGCCGAAAGTAAAAGATATAATAGCCGAAAAGAATTATTCGAGAGATGCTTTAGTCAGAATAGTCCTTGAGGGAGACGTGTCTTCGGAGCTGGTCATATCAAAAAGTGCGTTTACGGCAATAGAAGAAAATTTGTTTTATCTTGAGGTTATAAACAAAACTCGACCTTTTTACGATATTGAAAAATTAGAGAGCGACCCCACGGTCAGAGGGGCGTTCTATGATGAACTCAAGCCCTTGCTCGAAAGCGACGACGAAAGAACACGGGAAATAGCGTACTCTGCTCTAAAATACGGACTTTCGGCTTTGGGCGGAAATAATGTTATTGATTTTTGAGGTTCATTATGTATATAGAAAAAATAAAAATCGGGAATTTCGGTAAATTATCAAACCGCGAATTTGACTTGTCCTCGGGTGTCAATATTTTAGAGGGCAGAAACGAATCGGGTAAAAGTACTCTTTGCGAATTTATCAAGTTCGTTTTTTACGGGCTCTCAAACAAGTCAACGGGCGGAGAAATGAGCGAAAGAAAAAGACACATAAGCTGGAAAACCAACAATGCTTCGGGCAGTATCGTGTTGAACGACGGTCAAAAAAGATACCGTATTGAACGGTCTATGTTTTCTCACGGTGCAGGCTACAAGGACGATATAACCGTGGTGGAGCTTGACACCGGCTCTGTTGTAACGGGTATAAAAAGTCCGGGGGAATTTTTCTTCGGTGTTCCCGAAGAGGTGTTTACAAAAACCGTTTATATTCGCCAGAACGAAGGGGCGTATTTTAACGGCGGAGACATAGGGCAGGCGGTTGAAAATATCTTCTATTCTGCCGACGAAAGTGTCAATACCGATAAGGCTTTGAAAAAGTTGGATGAAGCCAGAGTTATGATAAGACATAAAAAGAATACGGGCAGAGGTATGCTTGACGGCTTGGAAAGAGAACGCGATGAGCTGTCCGAAAAACTTGCCGAAGCGAGAAAGGTCAACGAGCTTATTATGCAGAACGAAGCCTCTTTGCGTTTTACTCTTTCTGCAATAGAGAAAAACAAAAAAGAAGGCGACAAAATGTCTGCTCAGATGAGAAAGAATGAGCTTCATACTCTTCTCGGCAAGTTTGAAGAAAGTAAAAAATACCAAAAGCAGATAGCAGACTTTAAAACTTGTGAAAAGCAAATTGTTGAAGCAACTACTTTTAACGGCTTTTTCCCGACCAAAGAATACGGCAACGAGGTTGAAAAGGCAAAAAACGAGCTTAATTATCTGAAAAATGAGCTTGAGTCTCTGGAAGATACGTCGGATTGCGGTGAGGAGGCGGAGTACTCAAAAGAGCTTGCTGATTATATAAGAGAGCAGGGCGGAATCGGCGGTGTTTCCGATATGCTTGAAGATTTAAATAGCAAAAAGAAAAAATTGTTCAAATTAGGCTTTGTTCTGACGGCAGTTGGTATTATCATTGCACTGGCGGGCTTGCTTTTTGCAAAGGCACTTGGCGGTAACAATGTCTTTTTATATGGCGGAGGCACATTCTTTGTGTTGTGTGCTCTCCTATGTTTCGTTTTGTCGGCAAGAGCAAAAGAGAAAAAATATGAATTAATCGACCTTTTTGAAGCCGAAGACGAAAACGAGCTGTTAGTTACCGTTAAAAGTATCGAAGAATCTGAAAAATATGAGCATCAAAGAAGGGAATTGCTTAGATACAGAGAAATACAGAAGGGAGAGGCATACAAAAAGCTTGCTGTCGGAATAGAAAAAGCTTGTGTGCTTTTGGAAAAATGGGGAATTACGCCCGATGATACTTCCTTTGATTCTGTTGTCGGCTGTATTGATGACGTTGTCTCGGACGTAACGGAAATTTCCGATAATATAGAGCTTTATCGCAAAGAAATAGAGAAAAACGAGGCGGTCTTGGCAGTTGTGGAGCAACAGCTTCAAGGTTATGACGAGGTATCGCTTAAAGAAGAATATGATTCGATAGCATTTGATTTTGATCCCGATTCTCTTGGAGAATTGAAAAAGAAATTTGATTTTATTTCAAAAGCTAAAGAAAGTCTTTCCGAAAAGGTTAATCTCTTGGAAAGAAATCTTGCGGAATTAAGGGCAAAAAATGATAACCCTGCCGAGCTTGAAAGCCGTTTGCAGAGTGTAAATGAAAGAATAAACGAGTTGGAATTTAAGCACGAAGCATATATTCTTGCCTATGAAAAGCTTCAAAATGCGGGTGCAAATCTCAGGAGCAAGCTCGCTCCCGGACTTTCAAATACCGCGGGTAAGCTTATGGACGGGCTGACAGACGGTAAGTATAAGGAAATAGGTGTTTCCGATAACCTTGCGATGACATATACCTTTGAAGAAGAGGGGGATGTGTTTACAAAGACTATCGACAGCGTAAGCTCGGGAACACAGGATCTTGCCTACGTTTCACTGCGTTTGGCTTTGGCGGAAATGTTCGGGAAATCCGGCAAAAAGCTTCCCGTAATTTTTGATGAAAGCTTTTCGAGACTTGATGATATAAGGCTTAAAAATATGTTAATCGTTGCCGACAGATATGCCGCTAACGGTTCTCAGGTTGTAATTATGACCAGCCACAACAGAGAGGCAAGGATAATTGATAACAGCTACGAATTCGGAAATATTAATTTGTTGTCTTTGTGAGTTGCTTATTTTTGGGACATGTCTTGAAAAATATGAAATTTGGGTGTATAATTAATTCAAACTAAAAATATAAGGAAAGATGATATGAACGAAAACAAGAAGATTGCACGGCTGTACGTTTTTCTTGCTGCAATAATTGCGAGTGTTGCAGTTGTGTTTCAGTATATTTTGAGCGTGAACTATATTGAGTCAGACACGGGGGTGTATATGCAGGGAGTGCAAACTCCGTCGGCGTTTTACTTTTTCATTTTTATTGCAACCGTTTTAATGGCAACACCGGCTTTTATATTCAGAAAAGACCTTTTGTCGAAAGATTTGAAGAGAGGTACGGCATTTACCGCGATTTCTTCAATTTTGTCGGCAGGTACGATGATTTTTGCTTCTGCTCTGTTCTTTGTGGGCAAAAATAATGTGTTTGTAATAGGTTCATCGTCAAATGTGATAGGTAATCTTAAACTGGCTTGTTCAATATTGGGATTTGTGGTAGCAATATATTACTTTTGCGTTACTTTTTTAGGCAGGTCAAAGTCCGATTTTGTTTCCTTCATGTCGTTCTTTCCGGTTATATGGACGTTGCTTTTCCTTATGTGCCTTTACTTTGACCGTTCAGGATTTTTAAACAGTCCTATCAAGGTGTTTCGTCAGTTGGCACTTATCGTTTTTATGCTGTATGAGCTTTTTGAGGCGAGAGCGATGTTGGGTAAATCAAAGCCGATTATTTATTTCATGCTTTCAAATTTGAGTGTGATATTTCTTTCGGCGGCGTTTGTACCCGAAATAATATTGCTTATACAAGGAAAGCTTCAAATGTCTGTTGATGTTTCGTATTCTCTTTATTGCGGAGTGGCAGTAATATACGTTCTTTCACGGTCGGTTGCTTTTGCCGAAAGCAGTAACGGAGATTCTGTTATTCAAAAAAAGAAGGTATCGTCTAAAGCAAAACCCAAGGACGACCTTTTTACACCTGACGAGGATTTGGAATGATTATTGGCGGAGATTTTTTCTCCGCCTTATTGATTTAAAAGAAGGGGGGCGGAAATATGGATTTTTCTACACCTATCGGGGCTTTGCCCGGTATCGGCAAAAAGAGGTGTGAGTATTTTTACGAGCTTGGAATCAGAAATGCGGAAGAGCTTTTGTATCATTTTCCAAGGGCATATCAAAACAGAGGTAATGTTTTGTCCCTTGCTATGACACCCGACGGTACGGTCGGGGCATTTGTTCTTACTGTTGCTACAAAACCGCAGACCTTTCTTTTGAAAAACAGAAAGCAGATTACAAAGTTCAGTGCTTTTGACGAAACGGGGAAATGTACCGTTACGTTTTTTAATCAGCCGTTTATTAAAGATATCTTTCACGTTGGCGATGAATTCAGATTTTACGGAAAGCTGTCTGTTAAATACGGAAGCAGAGAAATGTCTTCTCCCATATATGAGCCTGTTATTCCCGGTAAAAAGCTTCCCGAGCTTGTACCGGTTTATCCTCTTACAGCGAATTTGACTCAAAAGGCTTTGAAGGGAACGACTGAGCTTGTTTTAAATACTCTTGTTTACGAAAATTATGAGTTTCCGGAGATATTCAGAAAAACTACTCTTGAAAAAATGGGTCTTATAAGCCTTAAAGATGCTTTGAGGGAGATACATTTTCCCTCCGACATGGAGCTTGTAAAAAAGGCAAGAGAACGTTTTGTTTTCGAGGAGCTTTACGCTTTTGCACTTGGACTGTCGATTTCAAAAAAGCAGATTAAGAAGGTCGGGAAAAGTGTCGTTATGACGGATAACGGTATAAAAGAATTTCTTGAGCTTTTGCCGTACAGTCTGACGGGAGCACAGTCGAGGTCAATAAAAGAAATAATACGGGATATGTCAAATACGCAGGGCAGACCTATGAGCAGACTGCTGTCGGGAGACGTTGGAAGCGGTAAGACGGTTTGTGCGGCGGCGGCTTTATATGTTGCAATAAAAAACGGAACGCAGGGGGCGTTTATGGCTCCTACCGAAATATTGGCAAATCAGCACTACAACGAATTGTCGGCACTTTTCGGAAAGATAAATATAAAGACCGCACTTTTGACGGGCTCAACATCTGCTGCGGAAAAACGTAAGATCTGCGAAGATGTTGCCGATGGAAATATTGATATTGTTATAGGAACTCACGCTCTGCTCAACGAAAAGCTGTCATTTCAAAAGCTGGGACTTGTTATTACCGACGAGCAGCATAGATTTGGAGTCCGTCAAAGATCAAGCCTTGCCGAAAAAACAAAAGAAATGGGGTATATGCCTCATGTGCTTGTTATGTCGGCAACACCTATTCCGAGGACTCTTGCTCTCATAATTTACGGAGATCTTGATATTTCGGTTTTGGACGAGCTTCCTCCCGGTCGAAAAAAGGTTGATACTTTTTTGGTTGATGAAAGCTACAGAGAGCGTTTGAACGGATTTATTCGCAAACATGCATTGAGTAATCAGGTGTATATCGTATGTCCTATGGTCGAGGATGCCGAAAGCGAAGAAGAGGCACTTTTGCCTTTTGATTTTACTGACGATGATATCGAGTCAAAAGAAAAGACTAAGCTTCAATCGGCTGTCTCGCTCGCTGAAAAATTGCAGAATGATGTATTTTCGGATATTAATGTCGGTCTTATTCACGGAAAGATGAAGGCGGCGGAAAAAAATCGGGTAATGCGTGATTTTGAGCAGAATAAGATTAAAATTCTTGTTTCTACTACGGTTATTGAGGTTGGCGTAAACGTACCTAACGCCGTTTTGATGGTTATAGAAAATGCTGAGAGGTTTGGACTTTCCCAGCTCCATCAGTTGAGAGGCAGAGTAGGCAGGGGGGCTGATAAATCTTACTGCATACTTGTATCCTCCTCCGAGAGCGAAAAGGCTAAAGCAAGACTCAAGATTATGTGTGCTACCAATAACGGATATAAAATTGCCGAAGCTGACCTTGAACAGCGGGGGCCGGGCGACTTTTTCCCGAATTCTAAGGGAGATGCAAGGCAGAGTGGCAGTATGAAGTTCAGATTTGCTTCATTGTGTAATATGGAGCTTTTGAGAAAAGCTTTTGAAGAGGCAGAAAACGTACTTGCTGAAGACAATACTCTTTCTCTTCCCGAAAACAAGGGTGCAAGGGAATATATGCAAAAACTTTTTTCAAGGCTTCAAAATTCATAAAAACTAAATATTTATTACAAAAATTTACATTTATTACTTGCAAGATATAATTTTTGGGTATATAATGTGTACATCGAAAAATATTGACATAATACTTGGAGGAAAATTTATGATAATCAGATTGTTGGCAGAGGGCGGAAATCAGGCATCCGGAGGTGTCGGCTCTTGGGGCGGTATTTTGATGATAGTGTTGATGCTTGCCATTATGTATTTCTTTATGATTAGACCCCAGAAAAAGCAGGAAAAAGAAATACTGAATATGAGAAACAACTTGCAGGTCGGTGATGAAATAACGACCATCGGCGGTATTATCGGCAAAATTATCAGCATCAAAGAGGAAACTTGTCTTATCGAAACGAGTGGCGACAAAACCAAGATCAGAATTCTTAAAAGTGCTGTAAAAGTCGTTGACGTAAAAGCTGAAGACTGCGAATAATTTTTCTTGAATAAAAGTACAAACCCTCTCATAAACATTTAACAAAAGATGTTTTTATGAAAGGGTGTATTTTTTTGCAAACAGATTTTTTGAAAAACTGCGTTAAGGGAATGTTGATTTCAATTCTTTCAAGCGTGGTATTGCTTTTTGTTTTTGGGTGGATTTGTTATACAAGGGAAGACCCGTCGATTTTGTTGGGGATTCTCGGCAGGGTGGCTCTGTACCTCAGTGTGTTTATCGGCGGTTTTTTTGCATCACGGTTCAATAGGGAAAAGGGGCTGTTGTCGGGACTTGCAACGGGGGGAGCATTTATGCTGTTCGTCATAATGCTGTCTCTCTTTTTGAGAAGCGGTGATGAGCCGTTAAGGTTTATGACTTGGGTGATGTTTTTACTTATTGCACTTGTGGGTACTGTCGGCGGATATCTCGGTGTTCCTTCCGGAAAAAGAAAAAGAAAAAAGAATCGAAAGAAAAGATGATATAAAAAATATATATAATATCATTAAATGAAGCCTGTAAACCTCCCTGAAACTTGACCGTTAAGTTTCGGGGAGGTTTACCATTGACAGAAAATCTTTTTGCAAGGTGTTTATTCTTTGCAAAATAGTCGGTTATATATCTCTTATCAGATTAAAAGAATTATATAAATCAAGCTTTCCGTAACCCCATTGAAAGTTTGGATAATTTCTGTTTCCGTCTCTTGTGCTGCCACGGATAAGATATCCTTTTATTTGAAATGTATCAAGTGCAATAGCGTTTCCCTCGACTATACCCCATTGGAGCATAAGTGCACACGCACCTGTCGTTATAGCGGCCGCAACCGATGTCCCACTCATCGTTCCCGGTCCTGTGGGGAATATTCCGCTTACCCTTACTCCCGGAGCCACAAGGTCGGGGGAGTTTGATGGTTGTCTTGTAGGTCCCCAAGAGGTGTTAATATACAAGCTGTTATCTTCGTCGTTATATGCACCGCAGGTTATTACCGCCGATGACGTTCCTGGAACTGTAATAGTATAATTCGGGTCGGGCTCAAGAAATTCTATCCCCTCATACCCTATGCTTGAAATGGGAAGATACGCATCCACCGTTCCGTCAAGTATTATATCGCCGTAAAGGGTAACAGTCCACAGTCCCGGTGTTGCATTTTCAATCTTTATTATCGTTGCTTGACCGCTGTTTACCGATAAAGGAAAAAAGTACTGAACGGTTACTTTTGCCCTTTCCAAAACAAGCCTCGACGTATATGTAGTTCCTACTCTTGCTGGAGTACGGCTTATTATTTCACCGGTCGGAGACCTTAACGATACCGACACTCTGTCGGAAGCTGAATTTAACAGTGATAAATATATTCCGCTTTGTTGATTTTCGTTATTTATATTAATGTCAACACTGCTTCCTCTTTGAGGAATGGTTACACGTGCGTGATGCCTTTCTTGGCTTTCGTTTCCTGCCGCTACACAAATGCATACGCCCGTAATGTTTGAAACGGTGCTTATATACTGCTCAAAAAGCGTGTTACCGTCATGACCTCCTGAATTTGTACCTACTCCGAGGCATATCGCTACGGGTCTGTTAAGCTCTCTTGCTTTTTGGAGGATATATTCTATACCTAACATTACCGATGTCGATTCATATACATTTCTGTTATCTTCGGGGACAAGATAATTGTTTCTTATAAAGTCTCCTGCTTCTTTAAGTTTTACAACTATTAGTTCAGAATCGGGGGCGGCACCTCTGAAATCGCCTGACTCTCTGCCTGCCGCCAATGATGCAAGAAACGTACCGTGTCCGACTTCGTCTCGGCTTGGTACTATATCGTAGGGCGGGTTGTTTTGCAAAGCCTCGTTAATTTGACTGTTTGTATATTCCGTTCCGATAAGAAATCCTTGGGGCGGATTTCCTATTATAGTTTGATCGTAAATTGCCGCTATTCTGCTCGTTCCGTCTTCATAGCGAAAAACGGGGTTGGTGTAGTCTATCCCCGTGTCAACTATTCCCACCAATACCCCTTTTCCCGTCAATTCAAGAAATGCTTGTTCCTGCACCTGAATTATTCCCGAGCTTTCAAGGGCTGAACGGTCTAACAGTCCTACCACATACGGTAAAGAAGAATAAAAGTTTGTTCCGAGTACATCGGCGAGACGCTCTATATCGCTGTTGTCAACATACCCCAAAATATAATAATCTGCCAAAAGCTGAATAACTCTTACAAACGGATAGTTCTGTATTTCATTTATATAATATTCATTCGCTCTGACTACAAAATCCGTTGTATTGGGACTGTTTACAAAGTCTTGAATATCATTGGGTATTTCGGTCATATAGAAAAACCTCCTTGGTTATAAAAAACGAGCAAATCTATTGTATTTGATATACACAGTGTGCCGTAGCCCCAGATGTTGTTGGGGTATGATATGTTTTGCGTTCTTTTTGCACCCTTCTGCAGAAAAGCTTTTAGTCTTTGTCCGTATAAAAAAATGTCGTTCCCCTGTACTATCCCCCATTCCATAAGCAAACAGCATGCACCTGCCACAAACGGAGAGGCAATGCTCGTTCCCGTAAACTGCATATATCCACCGCCTGCCCGTGTGGTTAAAATATCGGTTGCAGGGGCGGTTATGTCGGGCTTAACATACACATCGTTTCGGGTAAAGCCACGCCCTGAGAACAGTGCTGTCGTATTTGTATTGGCATTGTATCCGCCAACGGAAATAACTCTTTGCACGGTAGAGGGAAGGGTTAATGTAACATTCGTATCGGGAAAAGAAAATGCGGTATCGTTTGTAACGTCTTCGACGGTCGGAAGCCAAATGTCAAATCTGCCGTCAATTATTTCTTGACCGGTAACACGTAAATACCATATTCCTTCGGTTATGCTGATACCTTCGCTCTCAAACAAAATATATATTTCCTGATATTGAGTTAAAGGGGTAGGCTGTCCGTAAAAAACGGTAACTCTTGTGTTTGAAGTGTTAAACAGATAATAACTTTGTGCAGGTTCTATTAAAATATCGGTGGAGTCTGAGGGGGAGGATAGTCTGAAAGTCATTGTGTCGGAAAAATTTTTCCAAAGAGTCATATATATTTTTTGAGGTGCACCCGAAACCGCAAACGGAATATCAATAGTTTCGTTTTCGGATATTACTGCGGAATAATGGTGTCCCGCCGCCCCCTCATTGCCTGTTGCAACCGATATGACCGTCTTCCATTCGTCTGTTGCGGAATCTATGTATTGCTCAAAAAGAGAGTTGCCGTCGTGGGAGCCGTTGTTTGTGCCGTAACTTAAATTAATGCTTAACGGAAGTCCGAGTTCTCTTGCCCTGTCAATAGTATATTTAATTCCCCTCATTACCTCGGTCGTTCTCGAAAATGCACCAAAGCCTCTGTTTCCCAATTTAACAACAATAATTTCTGCTTCCGGTGCCATTCCTCTTTCCCGTCCGTTTGACTGTCTGCCGTTTCCGCAGGCTACACCTGCAACGGCAGTCCCGTGTCCTGCTGTGTCTGTAAATCCTAATGCAGAAATAGGCTCCGATGTCAACAAAGCCTCGTTTATTTGCTCGTTTGTATATTCCACGCCTCTTGCAAAGCCTTGCGGAGGAGTGCCTGTAGCCGTTTGATCCCATATATATGCTATACGGCTTGAACCGTCTTCTCTGCGGAAATCGGGGTGTGTTATATCTATTCCCGAGTCTATTATGCCTATAGCGGTTCCTCTTCCCGTTAAATTGAACGGGCTTTCCTGTGCTCTTGAAGCACATACAGAATAGCGACTGCTTGAAAGTTCATAAGTCAGCGTCTTCGGAAGTTCTATATATTCTATTATAGGAAATGAATATAAGCTTCTTATCTGTTCGGTCGTACCTGTTACTATGGCAAAGCTTCCGTTCAAAATTTCAATTGACTCCACGTCTGCTGTTATTGAGCCAATATCTCCGTTGTATTTTACAATAACTTCAAGTCTTCCGTCTGTAAGCAGGGCAGGGTCGAAACGTAAAAAGAAATCTGTTGGTTGCTGTGTTGTTATAAATGAATTCATATACTGTCTCCTTGAATACAGTATATGTTTTTTTTGTTTCATTGACAGTCAATAAAAAGTGCGTTGCATAAAATGTTATCAAGAAAATAAATAATGAGGTGATTCTTTTGCAAAATCAAAATAATTTTCAAGTCGGCTTTTTAAGGGTCAGTGTATATGATGAAACTGCCGGGAGACCTTTGAACAATGTTACAGTAACCGTTTCCTCGCCCGGTGAAGACGGGGAAATAATAGAGAGTCTTGTAACAGATTCCTCGGGAAATACCGAATCGGTAAGTCTCGGTGCACCCGACATAGAATATTCTTTGGTGCCAGAGACGCAGGTTCGTCCGTATTCGGAATACGATATAACCGTAAACGCAGACGGCTTTGAGCCTTACAGAATTGAAGGGGTGCAGATATTACCCGAGTCCTTGGCTCTGCAAAATATTTTTTTGAGGAGAAGACAAACCAATACTCCTATCGGAAGTGATATATTCATTCTGCCTCATACTTTATGGGAAACGTTTCCGCCTAAAACTCCCGAAGCTTCCGTAAAACCTTTGCCCGAGGGAGAAGGCTTTATCGTTTTGCCTGAGCCTGTTATTCCCGAATTTATAATAGTTCATGACGGAGTACCGAGTGATGCTTCTGCACAAAATTACTACGTACCCTTTAAGGATTATATAAAAAACGTGGCAAGCTGTGAAATATATTCTACTTGGCCTGTGGAAACGCTTGAGGCAAATATTCTTGCTATTTTGTCTTTTACATTGAACCGTGTCTACACTGAGTGGTATCGAGGAAGAGGCTATGATTTTACTATAACAAATTCAACCGCCTACGACCAAGCCTTTGTTTACGGAAGAAACATATTCTCCGAAATTTCCGAAATCGTTGATTATCTCTTTACTACATATATAACAAAACCGAACATAAGACAGCCCTTGTTTACTCAATATTGTAACGGCAGAAACGTAACCTGCCCCGGTTGGCTGAGTCAGTGGGGGTCAAAATACTTGGGAGACCAAGGATATGATGCGGTTGAAATACTGCGTCAGTATTACGGAAGCGACATTTATCTTACCTCGGCGGAGACTGTTTCGGGAGTGCCTTCCTCATACCCCGGAACACCCTTGCAAATAGGGTCGGAAGGTGGGGCTGTCAGAACTATTCAAGAACAGCTTAACGCTATATCCGACAACTATCCTGCAATCAGTAAGCTTAGGACGGACGGTATCTATGGACCGTTGACTGAAGGGGCGGTCAGGAAATTTCAGGAGATATTTGACCTGCCCGAAAGCGGTATCGTTGACTTTGGTACTTGGTATCAAATATCCAATATCTACGTCGCTGTTGAACGGTTGGCGGGACGATAACAAATAAGAGAGGGCATTTATCCCTCTCCGTCTTTTGCTTCGCAAAATCCACCTCTCCCGCAGGGAGAGGCAAAATAAGGCTCTCCCTATGGAAGAGCTCCGCCATAGGCGGTGAGAGAGCTGGGGGATAATAACTTGTATATTATTAATCATCTTTGTTATTTGAGGAGGAATCGGAATTGTTTTGTGGCAATTCTTCAAAATTTATAAACATATCCTCACACGTGCATTGAGCTTTTTTAGTAATTCTATAGCTTTTGTGGTTTCGTTAAATAGGTGCAGATACATTTTTTTATAAATTTCCATTGTAACACTTCCTTTTTTGTTTATATTTAGGACAAATAGTCCTTTTTGTCAATAGGACAATTTGTCTTAGGGTATAGTAAAAACGGTGATTAAAATGAGATTAAGAATAAAAGATTTGCGGGAAGATAATGATTACACGCAAAAATACGTCGCAAAATACTTGGTTTGCGATCAATCGTTGTATTCAAAATACGAAAGAGGGGAACGTCCCGTTCCGCTTGAAATTATGGTTAAGCTTGCGAAGCTGTATGATACCAGTATTGACTACCTTGCAGGTCTTACCGACAATCCCCAAAAATATTAATAAAAAAAGGACCTTCAAAAAGTCCTTTTTTTAGTTTAAGCTTTATCCTGATAGTTTATTTCTTCGCCGGTTATCAGCTTCTTTGCGTCGCTGACTATTTTGTCTACTGCATCTTTAAGAACGTAGAATTCGCCCTTGCCGTTAAGCGTATATAAGCAACGGCGTGTCGCATAGGGGTAAAAAGCAAATTCTATCTTTTCTCCGTCACGTGTAATTATCTTTAAAGTAGCCAGACATTCAAGTCCTGTCGTATCCGTTACGTCTGCGTAGGTTACCATATTTGTTGTAAGCAATCCCATATAGAACTGCCTGAAATTATTCGGATCCTTCACGTAGGTGCCGAGGCTCTTTATCTTTACCTGTATATCGGTTTTCGTTGTTGTCTCTCCCGTAACGGGATTTGTAGTAGTTTCCCCCTCTGATGTGGAGAGGATAAATGTTTCATCAAAGTCTTTTGCGGTAACGGTTATACTTGATATGTCATTGATGTTATACTGGAAAAGCGGTTTTTCAACATAGTCTATCAGTTCCCATTCGAGAAAACTAAACAGCTCCTCGGGAATATCGCATATAGTGTTGAAAAGAAGCGAGTATGCGTAATATACGCCGTCTTCGGTCTTTTCGCTTATCATAATATCATTTTCAATGCCGTTGTGTGTAAAGAAAAGCTCGTATGCAGGTTTTGTAAGATTATATTTTTCCAGAATATCCTCGGATATTACCTCGTCGTCCTTGCCGAGCTCCAGTACCGAGTTTCCGTACAGCTCCATAAAGCCCTGAAGCATAACGTCATAGTTTGTTGAAACGGTATATTCTGCCGGATATTCCATCTTGTAGTCTGTAAACTCTTCGTATTTCGTTCCGTCCGAAGTTTGAGCCTCCTTGGTTTCGGTTGTTATCTTTATAAACGGATCGCCGTCTTTTACAAGAATGAGGTCTTTAACTAAAAAATAGTCGGACTGTAACGGGGGAATAAAAAGCATGGGGGATATAAGGTTTTCTACTCTGCCCAAAAGAGTCTGCGATATGGACGTTTCGGTTATATATACCGCATCTCGTTTTTCGTATTTCGTGTAGTAGCCGGCTCCCGTGGGAATCATATTTCCGATATATACCTTATGTGTTTCGCCGGTACGGGTAGTTAGAATATAATATGCGGGATTGTCGCTTTCGGCAAGTCCGTATTGGCTGAGATCGTCTGTCTTTTCCGTTACTCTTTTCATTGTAACGGGGAATCCCGCATTTGTTACAAGGGCTGAAATCATTTCTTTGCTGTACGGTGCGTTTACATAACCTTCAACAAAAAAATCGTTCTTCTCTTTATCGTAGTAAAATTTGTAGTTGTTTTTTGAGTTGAATACTTCAATCGACTGAATGTTTGCACGTTCTACTTGGTCGAACATCAGTATGGTAGTATTAGATGCCCAAACCTCGCCGTCAAGAAGCTCTATCTTCTCTTGAGGATTTTCGCCTTCTTCCATCATGGGAGCTATAACAAAAATATACGTGCAAAGCAAGGCGATAAATGCAACTGCAATAACAGCTATTAGAATTATACGTTTCTTTATCATAAGTGTCTTCTCCTTATCTGGATAACAACACCGACAGCAAATACAATTACGGGCAAAATTACAGTAACCGCAAGCGTCCAGTTGTTTGCAGCTTCCGTCGTAATGTCAAGGGACTCATCCTCAAGATACTTGTGGGAAATGTTGGTCGGAACGGTTTCCTTGCCCATGAAACGCATTGCGGAATAAAGAATTTCGCTGTTTGCGTATGCAGAACTGTGAAGGTATGAATCGAGAGCAAAATCTGTAGAGCCTGTTACCATAACGTAGGAATAATAGGCTTCGTTGTCGATAATCTGTTCTTCGCGAGTAATTGTCATAAGGTTAAAAGGTGATTGGTTTTCGAGTTCTTTTTCTTCGTTGAATGAATATGCTTTTGCGGTATTATATGTCGTGAGAACGGCAGATGCGTGTCTCGTTGAAACGGAGTTGGTTATATCTTTTCCGTCAACGCCCCAAAGTATAGTAAGCGGTCTTGCGTAGTTGACGACGGTCTTAGGAATAGAGTCGTGATTTCTGAGAGAAGTATGAAGTCCTGAGCCCATCGTATCTGTCGGATAGTTGGCGTTGAGCTTGAGTCCGTCTGCGGAAAGTGCATTTACGTTATCCTTAATAACTGCATCTTCTATCTTTATTCCCCATTCTTCAAGCAATGCTTCAAGCTCGGGAAGGTCGGGGGTCTCCGGGTCAATGAATACCATGAGGTTGCCGAGATTGTCGAGGAATTTTGCAATCTTTTCAATTTCGTTTACGGCATCGTTGAAGCCGAGAAAATCTTTTATCGGGTCGTTGATTATAAGAACCTGAGCTTCCTCGTCAAATTCTTCTTTTGACAGGTCGATGGTTTTTACCTCGTATCCGGCAGTTTCAAAAAGCTTCCAAAGGTCAGGTCTCGTCTTATCGTTTGTACCTGTTGTTTCGCCATGACCTGTTGAGAAGTAGGCAATAGGACTGTCAGAGGTAAGCTGAAGTATTGCAGAAGTAAGTTTAAGCTCTCCGTCAAATGCCAAAACTTCAGAGGTTTCGCTGTCTGTTGCAAAAAACGAATCACGTGTAAACGTTCTGAAATCGGTATCGCTTGTTACAACGACGCTTGTTGTCTGTATTCTTGTGCTTGAGCTGTTCGCATATTTTTCAATAACTGTGGGATTTGTAATAATATCAAGATATTCAATCTTTATATTATCAAAGTGTTTTTCATATTCTCTTGCACACTGATAAATAAGGTTTTGTGCTTCATTTTCAACGAGCGTATCAAGAGGCTGACAGAAGTTTATCGTTATTTCCTCGTCAACGTCCTTCAAAAGCTCGTGAGTCGCATCGGATAGGGTAAAAAGCTGTTCGCTCGTCATATCGACAGACCAAAGAAACTTGTCTGCAAGAGATGAGAAAATTACGTTGAATATTATTACTGCGGCAATACATACGCAAGTAAATGCAACTGCGGCAGCACCGTATTTGAATTTCTTCTTTTGGAAAAATGATTTAAAATCCATAATTTTTGCCTCACTTTCAGTTTAATCAGTCCCAACGGCGTTTTTCAAATATTCGCACGGTGAGGAACAAAAATACGAATGCAACGGATGCGTAATAAACTATTGCACTGAAGCTGAACTGACCGTAGGTGAACGGGGTATATCTTGTGAAAATGGACAACCAGTTGATAATCAAACGCACCGGTGTAAAGTTTACATAAGAGCCTGCAACGCCGAGAAGCAGGAGTATCAGCAGAATTGCCATCGTGCCGAAAGCGGCAATAAGCTGGTTTTCTGTCAAAGCAGATACAAAAACGCCTATTGCAATAAATGCCGCACCTACAAGCAAAATGCTTATAATGTTGCCGAGTATAATGGCTGTCTCGGGCGTTCCGTAGCTGTAAAGTATAATAAAGTTCAAACAGCTTACCAAGAACGTTACGGCAAAAATTGTGTATGCCGCAAGAAACTTTGCAAAAACCATACCCCAAAGGCTTATCGGAGAGGTAAGCAAGAGCTGTTCTGTTTTAAGCTTCCTTTCTTCCGAAAAAAGCTTCATTGTTAAAAGCGGAAGAATTACTACAAATACAAAAAGCATAAGGGTAAAGTAGAAAGATGTGTCGCTTTCTGCACGTTGCTGAATGGTAGTGTATGAAAACAGTGCACCGCTGAGTGCTAAAAATATACCTACGAAGATATATCCTATTGATGTTGAAAAATAAGAACGGACTTCTCTTTTGAAAATAGCAAGCATCTTTTGTTTTCCTCCTTATTTCGCTGTCTTGCCGCGTTTGGTCTTCGGCTGTTCCTTGGCTTTGTCTACCAAAGAAATAAATATGTCTTCAAGCGTTGCACCCATAGCGTCTATGCCGATAAGCGGCCAGTTGTTTCTTGCAAGGGTATAGAAAAGAGTCTTTCTTATATCAATACCCGGTTGGCTTTCTACCATAAATGAATGGCTGTCAAGGTCGGAGCCGCCCACGTATTCTACCTTTGCTACGCCGGGCATAGACTTCAGTTCGGACATAACCTCTTTCTGAGGACCGCATATCTGCACCTCAAAGCGTCTGTTGCCCTGTATAAGATTGGAGAGGTTTTCTCTCTTTTCGTTTGCAACAACCTTGCCCTCGTTTATAATAATAATTCTGTCGCAGACAGCCTGTGCTTCGGGAAGTATGTGAGTGCTGAGAATTACGGTATGATCTTTTCCCAGCGTTCTGATAAGGTTTCTTATCTCGATTATCTGCTTAGGGTCAAGTCCTATCGTAGGTTCATCAAAAATTATAACCTTTGGATTGCCTATAAGTGCCTGAGCAATACCTACACGCTGTTTATAACCTTTGGAAAGATTTTTTATCATTCGCTTATATACGTTTGTAATCTTTACGACATCGCATATTTCGGCAAGGTGTTTCTTGCGGTTTAAGGTACAGCCCTTCAGCTCGTAAACAAAATTCAGATATTCTTCTACCGTCATATCAAGATAAAGAGGAGGCTGTTCGGGAAGAAAGCCAATCTTCTTTTTTGCTTCCATCGGCGATTCGAGTATGTCAACGCCGTCTATCTCGGCAGAGCCTGATGTTGAAGACAGATAACCCGTAAGAATATTCATCGTCGTACTCTTTCCGGCACCGTTAGGTCCGAGGAAACCGACTATCTCGCCTGCTTCAACGGTAAAGCTGATATCGTTTACAGCTTTTTTGTCGCCGAAATGCTTAACCAAATGGTCAATTTTTATCATTTTTTATCCCCCATAATGAGTTTTATTATTTTTGTATTTGCAAAGGCAGAATATGCCTTTTTTGTTGGCTTAATTTATTCTTGCAAGTCTTTCGACACCGTCCGACAGAGCTTCGTACAGTCTGTCAATATCTTCTTTTGTATTTTCTTCCGAAAAACTTACTCGAAGCGAACAGTCTGCCTCTCTTTCGCTGACTCCGAAGGCAAGTAAAACGTGACTTGCTTTTTTCGCGTGATTTGACGAGCAGGCAGAGCCGCTTGAAACAAATATCCCTTCGCTTGAAAGGTAGTGAAGCATAGTTTCGCTTTTTATTGAAGGCAGACTAAAATTGAGAATGTGCGGAGCACTGAGTGTCGGCTCGTTGAAGCTAACGGTTGATGAAAGCTTGTCCTTAGCGTATTGCTTAAGCTCGGAGAGTTTTTGGAAATTATCCGAAAGCTTTGCCGTCATATATTCACAAGCTCCGCCGAAACCGCATATCCCAATCATATTTTCCGTGCCCGAGCGATAGTCGCCCTCTTGACCGCCGCCGCATATAATAGGCACAAGTCTTTTTGTCTTTATAACGTCCATACACACGTAAAGAGCACCGCATCCCTTGGGGCCGTGTATCTTATGTGAGCTGAGTGTACACATATCGACGTTCATCCTCGCCGGGAAAAAGGGAATCTTCATAAAACCTTGAACGCAGTCGCAATGGGTCGTTATATTCGGATTGATTGCCTTTGCGGTCTTAAATATGTTTTGTATATCGTAAATTGCACCCGTCTCGTTGTTTACCGCCATAACCGAAATAAAAACTGTGTCTTTATCAACGGTCTTTTTCACGTCTTCTATATCAATTTGCCCGTTTCTTGTGGGCAGATATTCAACGGTGTAGCCCTCTTTTTCGAGTTGCTTGAAGGGTGTTAATACCGATGGGTGTTCGCTGTCGGTGGTAACGATTTTTTTACCCTTATTTGCAGGTTTCGAGCGAACACAACCGAAAATCGCAAGGTTATTTGCCTCAGTTCCACCGCTTGTAAATATTATTCTGTCTCCCGACGTCTTCCTTACGCCCAGTGCTCTGTATACGCTTTCTCGGGCGGATTCCTTTAGTTTTTCTGCATCAAAACCAACGCTGTGAAGGGAAGAGGGATTGCCGAACAGCTTCATACCCTCATTCATTTTATCTATCGCATTCTGACAAAGGGGCGTCGTCGCACTGTTATCAAGATAAATCATATTTTTTACTTCTTGAACGCAAAGTTGTCGAGTATCTTCTGTACGGCTTCAAGATGGTTATCGTAAGCTTCTGCTAATGCCGTATATGTGAAATAGTATATAGTTCCGCCTTTAATGCAGATAATCTGCATATACTTGTATTCATTTCCCACTAATTTTGCCGAATATTCGAGTTTAACAGCTTCAACGCCGTTCAGAAGAGTTTTGCCCTTTTCGGGATAACCTTCTTCAAGTTTAAATTCCTGAAGATTCTGTTCAAGCTCGGTAATATAGTCCGATACGTATTCGTCAAGTTTTTTTAACTCTTCAAGATTAAACTGTGTCATAGAAATATTCGAGAGGTCGGTCGAGCTTACATAAGCACTCACTGCACCTGTTGAAAGGTCTTGCACCCAACCTGCCGGGATATAAATATTATAATCAAGCTTGTCTGTGCTTTCAAGCACCTTCATACCGTCGGGGGCGGGGGAAGTGTTACCGCATCCGCAAAGCAAGGTCAATGTTAAAATCAGTGTTATAAACAATGCAATACTTTTTTTCATAATCTTTTTCCTCATTCTAAAATTTAATCTTCCATAACCTGAGATGCGGCGGAGAGTATTCCCACTTTACCGCTTTCGTATGTTAAGCCGCCTTGGAAATATGCTATATACGGCTCTTTCATAGGTCCGTCAGCCGACAGTTCAATAGAAGCTCCTTGGGTAAAAGTTCCCGCCGCCATAATAACTGCATCAGAATATCCCGGCATATCCCAAGGTTCAGGTGTAAC
Organism: Eubacteriales bacterium; assembly: GCA_045658315.1. Lineage (GTDB taxonomy): Bacteria > Bacillota > Clostridia > Oscillospirales > CAG-272 > RGIG1995. The sequence goes on along the minus strand of JAZOUV010000088.1, from coordinate 12,791 downwards.
GTAAGCGTCAACGGGTGAACCTGCCTGTATCCCTCTGCAAAAAGCACACAGCTTGTCCCCGGTGCCCATGTGGATAGCTTGAATTATATCGTATCTGTCGTCGTTCCATTTGGGATTTGTATAATATCCCATTTTTTCAAATATATATGCCGCCAACGCCGCTGTTTTTAAGGCTTGGGCTGTCGTGTGGGGAGCATAAAAGAAGCCCTTGTACATACTCTTCATTGTGTTTAGCGTACACCCCGCTTCGCTTCCTATGCCAACCGATGTAAGTCTGTAGGAAATAAGCTCAATCGCTCTTGCCGAGCCTGCAAGATATCCGCCCGTTTCTGCCATACCTCCGCCGGGATTCTTTATAAGTGAGCCTGCAATAACGTCAGCATCAGGCTCGTTTTCTTCAACAAATTCTCCATAGCAGTTATCTATGAAAACGTATGCGTCGGAAACAGCTTTAACCGCCTTATAAAGCTCGTTCATTTCACAAACCGGAAGGGTAGGTCTGTCAAGATAACCCTTTGAACGTTGGATATATACAACCTTTATTTTTTCAGCTTTCAGTATTTCAACCGTCTTTTCAATATCTATCTTGCCGTCGGAGGTGAGTTCTATCTGCTTGTAAACAATACCGAAGTCTTTGAGACTTCCGTTGTTCTGTCCGTCGTCTTTGAGTCCGATAACCTCGTCCAAGGTGTCGTAAGGCTTACCTGTAACCGACAGCATAACGTCTCCCGGACGAAGCAAACCGAACAAACCGGTGGACAACGTATGCGTTCCCGATATAAGCGTATGACGCACCAGTGCCGCCTCTTTGTTGAACACTCTTGCATAAATCCTATCGAGAGTATCTCTGCCTTTGTCATCGTAGCCGTAACCGCTTGAACCCGCAAACATCGCCTCTGCTACACGTTCCTCGCGAAAAGCGTCTAATACCTTTTTTGTGTTTACAAAAGACACAGAGTCAAAATGTCTGAACTTTTCTTTCAAAGCCTCTTCGGCTTCTTCCGCCAATCTTAATAATCTTTCCGATATAACCATAAAACGTACCTTAAATCTTATTTAAAACAATGTCTTTATAGAATTTTCCTCTGACTTCAAAGTTTTTGAATTTATCAAAGCTTGCGGCCGCAGGAGAGAGAAGTACTATGTCGCCGTTTTGTGCTGTCTTTGAGGCAAGGATAACGGCATCTTCAAAATCCGCTGTTTCTTTAACAAGCGTTCCGCTTTCGGTAAATTCTTTACATTTGTTGAAATCATTTTTAATTTTATCTTTACAAGCACCCGTCAAAATAACCGCCTTTGCCTTTCGTGCCATAACGGGAGCCAAGGGGGCATAATCGAGGTTTTTATCGTAACCGCCGCAAATTACTACCAAATTTCTTTCTCGGAATGATTTGAGAGCCGCCGCAGTTCTTGTCGGAGTAGAGTCAATAGAGCCGTTATAATACTTTACGCCGTTCTTTTCGGTAACATATTCAAGTCTGTGCTCAACACCCTTAAAAGCGGTTGCAACCGTCTTGTATGCTTCTTTTGATGCAAATTTATAAGTAGCACCGATAGCCGCCATATAGTTTTCGACGTTATGTCTGCCGGGAAGAAGTATATCCTTCGTCTCAAGCACGGGCATCTTGTTTACATAAATTACGCCGTCTTTTTCATATATATCGCTTTCGTTTTTGCTTGAGAAAAACAGCTTTTCGCCCCTCACTTCGTCGGACATACCGACTGTGATATCATTTTCCGCATTGGTAATAAAGGTAATATCATTGCGGTTTTTATAAATGTTTTTCTTAGCGTCTATATATTCTTGGTAATCGGTATGATAATCAAGGTGGTTGGGGGATATGTTTGTAACTACGGCAATTTCGGGCGATGACGTCATTGTGTGGAGCTGGAATGACGACAGCTCGATAACGGCAAAATCGTCGGGAGTCATCTTATCAACGTCGGGAAGCAGAGGCTTTCCGATGTTTCCGCCGAGCCATACCCTTTTACCCGAAGCTTTTAATATTTCTGAAATAAGAGTAGTAGTTGTAGTCTTTCCGTCGCTTCCTGTTACACCTATTTTTGTGCAAGGGCAGAGGTCAAAAAACACCTGCATTTCGCTTGTGAGGACAGCACCGTTTTTTACAGCACGGGCAAAGCCCGGCTTGTCATAACGAAGTCCCGGGGTGCGAAAGATTATCTCATCGGTTATATCGTCAAGATATGAGCTTCCGCATACGAGGCTAACACCCTTTTCTTCAAGCTCGGTTGCAATGTCACCCAAATCTTTCTTTTCTTTCATATCACGTGCGGTTATATTGGCACCCGCAGAAAGAAGAAAGTCGATAAGCGGAAGGTTTGATATGCCTATTCCGCAGACTGAAATGCGTTTGCCTTTTATTGAGTTCTTGTAGTCTTGTATTCTGTTCGTATAAATCACCCTTGCTCTAAAAATACATACTAATATATTATATATAAATCCAACCGATATATCAACGGTTTTAACAAAAAATTAACTCTATTTTATATAATTTCCTTCCTTTTTCTCAAAAAACTCAATGATATGTTGATTTTGCTTTTGAAAAATGGATAAAATACATACAAATTACTTGCAAGAATGCGATTTATGTGCTATAATATATCTAAATATAGTTTATTGTGCCGTATTGCGTTTCGCAATCGGTGGCGGAAATGAGGATATATATGAGTGAAGCATATTTGTCAAGAGGCGTATCTGCCGAAAAAACAGACGTTCACAACGCTGTTAAAACATTGGATAAGGGCGTTTTTAAGGGGGCGTTTTGTACGCTTATGCCCGACCCGACCGGAGATGAAAATTACTGTGCGGCTATGCACGCGGACGGTGCAGGTACAAAGTCCTCTCTTGCTTACATAAAATTTAAAGAAACGGGCGATTATACAGCATTTTCCGATATCGCTCAGGACTCTATGGTAATGAACCTTGACGACCTTCTTTGCGTTGGTGCAACCGAGGGCTTTATTATGTCAAACACCATAGGCAGAAACGCTCACCGTGTTGACGGCAAGGCTGTTGCCGGTGTTATAAAGGGTTATACCGAATTTGTTGAAAAAATGCGTAAATACGGCGTTGATATAACTATGTGCGGCGGAGAGACGGCAGACGTCGGAGACCTCGTTTCGACGCTTATCGTTGACTCCACCTTCTTCGTAAGAATAAAAAGAAATCAGGTCATCAACTGCGACAACATCAAGGCGGGCGACGTTATCGTCGGCTTTGCATCATCGGGGCAGGCTGTATATGAAGACAAATACAATGCAGGTATGGGTTCAAACGGACTTACGGCGGCACGTCATTTGCTTCTTGCCCACGAATATGCGGCAAAATATCCCGAAACATATTCCAATACCATTCCCGATGCACAGGTATATTGCGGAACATATAGATTTACCGATATTCTTCCCGGAACAGACGTAACCGTAGGTGATGCCATTCTTTCGCCTACCAGAACATACGCTCCCATCGTTAAAGAGATACTCGATGCTAAGCGTGATGCCGTTCACGGTATGGTTCATTGCACGGGCGGCGGTCAGGTTAAATGCAAGAACTTCGGTATCGGTCTCCATTACATCAAGGATAACCTTTTTGACGTTCCTCCTCTTTTTAAGGCTATTGCCGAAAACTCCGATATTGCACCTGCTGAAATGTACAGAGTGTTTAATATGGGACACCGACTTGAAATGTACTGCGATCCTGCGGATGCTGATTTTATGATTAAAACCGCGGAAAAATACGGCGTTGAAGCAAAAATCGTCGGCAGAGTCGAAGCAAGCGGCTGCGGTGAAAACAAGGTTACTATCAGACATAACGGCGAGGAATTTAACTATTAATAATACACTTTAAAGAGGGTGTAAGGATTGTTTAACAGAACGGTATTGACACTCGGCAAAGCCGAAATGAAAATGGTTATGAATATTGGCTCAATTCCTATGGTTGGGCATGCTGTAAAGGGGACGGATTATGCCTATGCTCCCGGCGGAAGAGGCGGCTTGGCGGCTGTTACTCTTGCGGCTCATTCCGTAGGCTCGGTCTTTTGTGCCCGTCTCGGTAATGACGAAAACGGCGAAACGCTCATAAACTATTATGACAGGTGCAGGGTTGATACCAGATATATGACGCGGGATAACGATGAACCTACCGGTTTTTCTGTTACCATAAATGAAGCAAACGGCAGTTCAAGGTCTATAGTTTTCCCCGGAGCAAACGATAACTTCGGAAGAAATGAAGTAGAGGGAGCGTTTTTGTGTTATCCCGATGCCTTGTATTTGCAGTTTGACCTGCCCGACAGAGAAATAGTTGCTGCCACAAGAATGGCACAAAGATGGCGGGTGCCTGTATTTATTGATGCAGGACCGAGAAAGTTTGCACTTCCGTTGGAAAAATTAGAAAATGTCGAGATATTTTCTCCCAACGAGGAAGAAGTTTTTAACTATACCGGTATCTATCCTAGAACTCCCGAAAACAGTTTGAATGCTTGTATGGCTTTATCTACAAAAATTCAGGCAAAATATATAGTATTAAAATTAGGAGAAAAGGGATGCTTTATCTATGACGGAAGCTACTATGATGTTGTCCCCTCCTATGACACGACATTTATTGACGGCTCGGGTGCCGGCGATGTGTTTACTGCCGCTATGACTGCTGATTATTTGCGGCACGGTGATATTAAATCGGCTTGCAGATACGCAAACTTGGCGGCGGCTGTTATGGTCTCACGTGAAGGTACATACGACGTTATTCCGACGCAAGACGAAGTAAAACGCTTTGCGGACAGACTGGGAGTAAGTCTTATTTAAGTTTTTGGGCGGTGCTTTTTGTACCGCCCTGAAATATATTGCACGAAAGGGTTTATATGGCTTATACTAAAGAACAAAAAAGTTTTATTTCTCCCGACAAGGAGACGGAAATAATATATTATGTTTATACCCCCGATGAAACGCCTAAGGCTGTTTTTCAGATAATTCATGGTATGTGTGAATATATGGAAAGATACGAGCATTTTGCCGAGTATCTTTGCGACAAGGGTATGGTAGTATGCGGTTTCGATATGCGTGGTCACGGAAAAAGTGCGAAAACAAGAGAGGATTTGGGTTATTTCGGAGCTAAAAAGGGGTATGACTTTTTTAGTAAGGATACTGAGGCTCTAAGGCTTATTATGCGTGAAAAATACAGAAGATTGCCCTATATTATGTTCGGACACAGCATGGGAAGCCTTGTGCTCCGTGATTATATCGTTGATCACGGTACGGATATTGACGGTGCCATTCTTTCGGGAACTGTTGGCGGTAAGTATCCCTTGAAGCAGGGAATAGCCTTGACCGAATTTACTGCACGGTTTAAGGGCGGTCGTTCAAGACAGGAATCCTTGAAAGAGGCAATAATGAAGGTGTTTGATATGGAGTTCCCCGAAAAAACTCCTCGAGCATGGATATCAAGAGATACAAACGTCGGCATCGAAAATGATAAAGACGAGCTTTGTGATTTTACTTTTACTTCAAGAGGTTTTAACGATTTGTTGAGGCTCTATGACAATGTATCATATCCCGAATGGGCAGATGATGTGCCGAAAAGTCTGCCTATATTTATAATAAGCGGAAGCGATGACCCAATCGGCGGTAAGGGCAACGGCGTTACTGCGGTATACAATAGTTTGGTTGATGCCGAGATAAACAATCTTACTTTTAAGCTTTATGACGGAGCACGTCATGAGCTTGTAAACGAAACTAACAAAGAAGAGATTTTTGAGGATATAAATAATTGGTGCGACAGCGTAATCGAAGGCGTTGTTGAATGTATGAAGCTTAACTGAAAGAGAGATGTTTTTGTATGGCAGAAAAAATTCTCGGAATAGATTACGGCGAAGCAAGGACGGGAATGGCGGTAAGTGATGCATTAGGTTTTCTTGCAAACGGAATCGGCAATATAGAGGAACGTGATATAAACAGGCTTATAAACAAGATTGCCGAAAAAGCGGCAGAGCTTTCGGTCGAAAAAATCGTTATGGGTTATCCCGTTAATATGAACGGAACATTGGGACCGAAGGCGGAAAAGGTTGCAAAGCTGGCAGAGAGAATAAAAGAAAAAACAGGTCTCCCGGTTATTCTTTTTGACGAGCGTTGTACAACCATGGCGGCACACCAATTTTTGAACGAGACGAACACTCGCGGCAAAAAAAGAAAGGGTGTCGTTGATACCCTCTCGGCACAGATAATTTTGCAGAATTATATGGACAGTAATAAGTTGTAAATCTTGAAACTTTTAAACAATCCCGCTTCTATTTGAATCCTATCGAGCGAAAAAGATATTTTCGGAAGTTTTGCGTATGACTTTAAACTTTTGCACCGTTTTTAGTGAAATCGTTCACTTACGCTCACGGTGAAATTTCGACTGCGTCGAAGTGAAATTTTCTGCTGCCGCAGAAAGTGAAATTAAATCCACCCACCGCCGCAGCGATTTCACTCGAGCGAAGCGAGAATTTCACAAAGCGAAGCAATATTTCACCCACCTGCAAGGGTGGATTTAGTTGAAAAAAGCACTTGCTACTGCAAGTGCTTTTTTCTGGCCTGCCCGACAGGATTCGAACCTGCGACCTTCAGAGTCGGAGTCTGACGCGCTATCCAACTGAGCCACGGGCAGATAGAAAATATATGAAATATTTTTTCAAAAAATATTTATTTTAATGGAGCCACGGGCAGATAGAAAATATATGATATTATTTGTATAAACCCGTTATTCAAGTTTTTTTGTCTACTTTTTTAGGAAAAGCCCTCTCAGTCGCCTTTCGGCGACAGCTCCCCCAAAGTGGGAGCCTTTAAGTTTGCACAAACCCGTTATTCAAGTTTTCTTTGCCTACTTTTTTAGGAAAACAGGGCGTCGGGGACATCGCCCCCTACAGATATTTAATAATGTTTGCACAGACCAAGAGAGGCAAGTTCTTTGCCAAGCTTTCTCCGAAAGAAAGCGGCGAAAAAGAAAGTAGGTGTACGATATTATAACATAAAAGATTTTTTCTGTAAAGCGGTTTTGGGGGAGAAAAATTGTATTCTTTTATTAAGTTTATAATATTTTTTGATTTTTTTTGAAAAAATATTTATTTTACTGTTCCACTTTTGGAAAATATATGATATAATTATAGTTAATCGTAAAATAACTTATCGGAGGTCATGTATAAAATGCTTACGGACATTCAAATTTCTCAACAAGCTAAAATGAAACCAATTTCCGAAATTGCGGAAAAATTAGGCGTAAATTCTGATGAGCTTGAGCTTTACGGCAAATATAAAGCTAAAATCACAAACGATTTTATCAAGCGTAATGCGGACAAAAAAGACGGAAAGCTTATCCTTGTTACCGCTATCAATCCCACACCTGCGGGTGAGGGTAAAACCACTACAACTATCGGTCTCGGACAGGCTATGGAAAAGATAGGCAAAAACGCTGTCATCGCTCTCCGTGAACCTTCGCTCGGTCCCGTATTCGGCGTTAAGGGCGGTGCGGCAGGCGGCGGCTATGCACAGGTCGTTCCCATGGAAGATATCAATCTTCATTTTACGGGCGACTTCCACGCTATCACTGCGGCAAACAATCTTCTTTGTGCGATGATAGACAACCATCTGCACCAGGGGAACGCTCTCGGCATCGACCAGAGACGTATTCTTTTTAAAAGAGTTACCGACACCAACGACAGAGCACTCCGTAACACTATCTGCGGTCTCGGCTCCAAGGTTGACGGTATTCCGCGTGAAGACCATTTCATGATTACCGTTGCCAGTGAGGTGATGGCTATCCTTTGCCTTGCCGACTCTATCTCAGACCTTAAAGAACGTCTCGGCGACATACTTATTGCTTACAAATATGACGGCAGTCCCGTATATTGCCGTGATATCAAGGCTAACGGTGCTATGACTGCACTTCTCAAGGATGCGTTGAAGCCTAACCTTGTGCAAACACTTGAAAACACGCCCGCACTTATTCACGGCGGTCCTTTCGCAAACATTGCACACGGCTGTAACTCTGTTAGAGCTACCAAGCTTGCAATGAAGCTTGCCGACTACGCTATTACCGAGGCCGGCTTCGGTGCTGACTTGGGTGCTGAAAAGTTCCTTGACATCAAGTGCCGTATGGCCGGTATCGCTCCTTCCGCAATCGTGCTTGTCGCAACGGTACGTGCACTCAAATACAACGGCGGAGTACCCAAGACCGAGCTTAAAGCTGAAAATCTTGAGGCGTTAAAGAAGGGTATATGCAACCTTGAAGCACATATCGACAATATCGCAAAATTCGGTGTTCCCTGTGTTGTTGCAATCAACCGCTTTGACACAGACACGGAGGCTGAACTTAAATTCATCGAAGACACCTGCAAGAGAATGGGGGCTGAATTTGCTCTCTCCGAGGTGTTCGCAAAGGGTGGCGACGGCGGTATCGAGCTTGCAAAGAAAGTTGTTGAATCCTGCGAAAAACCGAGCGATTTCAAGCATATCTATGACGAAAACCTTTCTATCTGCGAAAAAATCGAAAAGGTTGCAAAAGAAATATACGGTGCTGACGGCGTAAACTTTACAGCTCCCGCACTTAACGCAATCAGACAGATAGAAGCCCTCGATGAAAAATACAAGAAGTATCCCATCTGCGTTGCAAAGACACAGTATTCGCTTTCCGATGACCCTGCACTTCTCGGCAGACCTTCGGGCTTTACGGTAACTGTCCGTGACGTAACACTTTCGGCGGGAGCACACTTTATCGTTGTATTAACGGGCAACATCATGACAATGCCCGGACTTCCCAAGCTTCCTGCGGCAGAAAATATCGACGTTGACGATGATGGCACTATCACCGGCTTGTTCTGATAAAATGAATGAACTTATAAAACAAACTGCAACAGCTTCCCCCGAAGAAACGGAGGCTGTTGCAAGAGAGTTTGCACAAACTGTCCGAGCTTGTATGCAAAGCCTGTTGGGCGATAATCTTTTTATTGCCCTCTACGGCGACGTGGGAGTAGGCAAAACCGTATTTGTTCGCGGACTGGCATCTGTGATTTGTCCCGACGATTTCGTGCAGAGTCCCACCTATGCTCTCGTCAACGAATACCGGGGAGAATATCGCATTTGCCACTACGATATGTACCGTATAACAAGTGAAGACGACCTTGAATCCACCGGTTTTTACGATTACAAAAACTGCATTATCGTTGCCGAGTGGTGCGAAAACATTCCCTATGCTTTGCCAAGGGAATATTACCGTGTTGAAATATGCAAAACCGATGACGGCAACGGCAGAAGAATAATTATTGAAAAAATAACGGAGTAAAAAATCTATGAAAATTCTTGCCCTTGATTCAACGGCAAAGACGGCAACTGTCAGCCTTTGCGACGGAGAAAGGCTGATTAGCATATATTCTGTTACCGCAGGGCTGAACCACAGCGAAACGCTTTTGCCTATGGTTGAAAATGCATTAAAGACGGCACAGATGAATATCGACTCTGTTGATATGTTTGCCATTTCCGACGGTCCCGGCTCTTTTACGGGTGTCAGAATCGGCGTATCGCTTCTGAAGGGACTTGCTTTCGGAAAAGAAAAGCTTTGTGTCGGGGTGTCTTCTCTTGAGGCTTTGGCATATAATTTAAAGGGCTTTAAAGGGGTGATATGTCCTGTTATGGACGCAAGGCGAGAGCAGGTCTACAACGCACTTTTTTTGTCAGACGGTGAAACTTTGACAAGGCTTACAGAGGATAGGGCAATACCGCTTACCGAGCTTGAAGCCGAATTAAAAGAGAAATTTTCCGACAAAAGCATATACCTTTGCGGAGACGGCTACGATTTAGCCGATAAGAGTATGGATATTGAGTTTGCTTATACTCCCACGCTTCTCCGTGAGCAAAATGCATATTCCGTCGCCTTGGTTGCTTTAGCAAAATACGGCGAACGTCCCGACGGCGACTACAGCGACAGAAATATAAAGCCTACCTATCTGCGTGTTCCTCAGGCGGAGAGGGAAAGACTTGAAAGACTTAACAATATTAAATAAAATATTAAATTAAAATTGAAAGAAGGATTAATTATGTTACCTATTGTAATAGCGAGCGACCATGCGGGCTACAGCCTCAAAGAACAGGTCAAAAAGCATCTTGAAGAAAAAAATATAGAATATATCGACCTTGGTACAAATTCTGCCGAGTCGGTAGACTATCCCGAATTTGCACATAAGCTTTGCACGGCGATACAAGAGGGCAAGGCGGAAAAGGGTATTCTCATTTGCGGTACGGGAATCGGTATGTCGATGGTTGCAAACAAGCATAAGGGCATCAGAGCCGCTTGTATTTCCGACACTTTTTCAGCGAAAGCAACAAGACAGCACAATGACGCTAACGTTCTTTGCTTCGGTGAAAGAGTCGTTGGAGCAGGTCTTGCGTTTGAGCTTGTTGACGCATTTTTTACCACCGAATATGAGGGTGGCAGACATCAGAGACGTGTTGACCTTGTAAATTCATTTGATAAATAAGGGTGTATTAAATATGAAAAAAGTTATTGAAATAAACGGTATGCATTGCCCTAAGTGCAAAGCGAGGGTTGAAAATGCACTCAACGCGGTTGAAGGTGTCAGTGCAAAAGTTGATCTTGCAAAAAGAATTGCAGTCGTAACTCTGAAGTCCGAGGTGTCGGACGATACTCTCAAAAATGCGATATCTTCTTTGGGTTTTGAGGTTGTTTCAATTACAAAGAAAAAGGGTATATTTGGCTGATTATTTCAAAATAATGCATAGATTAGAGGTGGAGGTATATGGATAAAAAATTAAAGCATACGATAATGATGCTCATTGCTTTTGCAATAGTCCTTTTTGCAGTTGTTACAAGGCTGAGCACGGTTTGGAGATTTATTATCGGAATAGCTAAACTGATTTTGCCTATCATTATCGGTCTTGTTATTGCATTTGTGCTTAATGTGCCGATGAGGGGCTTTGAAAAAATGTTTTACCGCTTGTTCCCGAAAACCAGAAAGTGGCCAAAGCGTATTATCTATATTATCTGTCTCGTTCTCACGCTTATCTGTCTTTGTCTTGTACTGACACTTGTCGCAACTCTTGCGGTTCCGGAGATAGTTGACTCGGTAAAGAGTATTTATAATATTCTTAAAGACAAGATCCCCGATCTCGTCAAGTTTCTCGAAAAGAACGATATTGATGCTACGAGCGTTAGCTCATGGTTTTCTTCTATCGATATCAACAGCCTTATTGACAGGATAGGTTCGGGAGCTGAAACTGTTATTGTTTCGGTGATTTCCTTTGCGTCCGATACTGTTGCAGGCGTTGCAAGCGTTATTTTTGCTCTTGTAATATCCATCTACGTTCTTGTAAGCAAGGATACCGTTTCAAGACAGGCAAAAAAGCTTCTTTATACCTTTACAAAAAAGCGTATTGCCGACAGAGTGTGCGATGTTGCCGACCTTTCAAACAAGATATTCTCACAGTACCTTTCGGGACAGTGTATTGAGGCTTGCATACTCGGTTTGCTTATAACAATATCCTTTGCTGTTTTCCGCCTGCCCTATGCGGGACTTATCGGAATTTTGACGGGGATATCGGCGTTTATTCCGTATGTGGGTGCATTTGCCGCCTGCTTTGTGGGAGCATTCCTTATACTGCTCGTCAGTCCCATGCAGGCACTTATCAGCATAATCATCTTCTGTGTTATTCAGTTTGTTGAGACACAGTTTATCTATCCCCACGTCGTTGGCGGTTCTGTCGGACTTTCGCCCTTGCTTACGCTGCTGGCGGCACTTGTCGGCGGTAACGTTATGGGACTTTTCGGTATCATCTTCTTCATTCCTCTGACTGCGGTTATCTATACGCTTTTGAGAGAGTATGTTAATAAAAAGTTAGCCGAAAAAAGAATAAAAATCGAATAGCCAAAGGGGCTGAGTCATTGACTCAGCCCCTGTTTGTTTTTAATTCTTTTTAAAGAATTTGCATTGACAAAAAATCAATGCAAATTTTATTTTTTTGTATAGGAGAACTAAAATAAAAAACGGTTTTGTTTAAGTAATTATTATGCAACAACATATCAAGTATAACACAAAGAGGTGTTAATGTCAATAGATTTTAACAATTTCACAGAAGAAATTACCAAATTTCTGCTATGTGCATAAAAAAATTTAGTAAACTTTATACAAATTGCGAATTGCAAAGTGTTTGCAAATGTGATATCATATAAGCGAAGAAAGGGTGAGTCCAATGTACAAGTAAGCAACAACCTAAGTCTTTTGAAGGCGGGAGACTAAAGGTAAAAAAAAGAAAAGCCATTTATATAGAAAGTGAAGGTAAAAGGTTTTCAAATAACGTTTAGTCAGAAATTGAGAAAAAACAAAAGATATGTGAGTTTTTGTATGACCTATAGCAACCGATAAGAGAACAACCGAAGAGAACCGAAAGAGTGTGCTCACTTGAATGGGTAGAAGATATGAAGAGTAAGAATCGTGAGAAAAGTTCGGGGGAGAATATGAAGCGGTTGCTGAAGAATCTAAGAAAGAGAGGTTAAATTGATGTTAGATATCAAGAGTGAACATAGATAACCCTTGACTGCAAAACGAGAGAAGATGGAGCAGTCAAGGGTTATTTGTTTTTTGAATTCATTTTTGAAAATGGTATTGACAAAAGGCTATAATTTTGGTAGAATACCGTGGTATGATAAATATTACGAGGTGTGGCTCAGTTTGGTAGAGCGCTACGTTCGGGACGTAGAGGCCGCAAGTTCGAATCTTGTCACCTCGACCAAA
>JAZOUV010000087.1:0-20859 GCA_045658315.1 Eubacteriales bacterium | reverse complement strand
GAATGGATGGATACGGGAGAAGAGGTTGTTTATCGTAGTTACAGTCTGTATCCGGTTACGCTCGAATGAATCGCACCGATAAGGAGGTACACTTTATGAAGAAACACATTGCGTTGATTTTAATTCTATCCCTTGCTCTTTCCTTGTGCAGTTGTGTTAATACTAAAATAGGAACGGAATCCGGTAAACAAGAGACTTCCGCCGACAGCTATGTTAATACCGACACTCCTAAAAGCAAAAAAGAGCTTGCTCGTATTACAATTCACGACGTTAATCCCGGTGCCACTCGTGAGGATATGGAAGAAGTGTTTTTTGAGGATGACAGATATATCTACAGCTTTGGATATCCCGGAAGCAGTTATATCATCATTGAGTACACCGACGGAAGCAAACAGAATGTGAAGGATGCACTGAATGACGGCAATATAGCTATAGGCGATCTTGATGCTTATAATATTAAGTATTACTCCGAGCCCAAGCTTATTAAGACAATAATTGACCACGCAGAGAGAGATCATCTTGCCACCGCTGATGCTCTTGAAGGATTTTACAGCGATGAAACATATGATTATTATTTTGGTTCCATTAAGAGCCGATACGTTATCGTGTATTTCAAAGACGGAACTCAAAAACCTATCAAGGATGCATTAAGGGACGGTTCTGTTCTTATTAAAGACCTCGACACTTTCGGCATTAAGTATTGGACGGAGATCAAGCCTGTTGACAATCCCGAATTGTCGTATGTAGTTCAGCAGTCCAATGACTACATTATACCAACGGATCTGTTGCCGATGATCGAAGCTGTTGATCTTGTAATCGTCGGAACGTATGATGGAACTGTATCAACCTATGCAACAGAAATCGGTCAAATAATTTCCATTGGAAAAGTCGGTGTATTTCAAATTATAAAAGGCGAAGCCTCGTATGAACCCAAAGAGATATCCTTTTACGGTGGTGCATTGACGGTTTCAAGGTTTATGGAGTACGCACGTCCCGATATTTCGGCAAAGCGTGGTTATGACAAACTAACAAAGTTTGAAGCAGACACAAAATATGTCGGTGTGCCTGTAACTAAGTATTCTGCAAACCCCATAGAAGGAACAAGATATATGTTCTTGCTTTCTTACGATGAATCAACAGGAGGATACTTTATTGCCTGTGATGGTTACGGAGTCCGAGAAGTGAGCGATGATGGGGTAGGTGTATGGAACCCGGACACAGAGAAATTTGAACCGTTTTTTGTAGTCAACGAAAAAAATTAAAATCGACTCTTATCAAATAGAATGCCGGTTATTATCGGTATTCTATTTCTTTTTTAGACGTTTTACGACTGTTTTTATTCTGCCAAAAACGCAGTTTGCGACAAATTTGTTTGCATAAATAGTAAGATTTTACGAGTCTTTACAGTTACATATAATGTTCGCTTTTTAATTATACTTTTAACCTTTTTGTTTTTTTATTCAACAAAAGTTGACTTTTTTTGAAAATGTGATAGAATAGTCAGAGGTAACGTCAAAACGTTATCAAAAATAATAAATTATAGGAGAGTTAAGAAAATGGCAAACAATCTTGTTTACGGCATTCACGACAAGCCGAAATTCAATCAGCTTATTGTATTTGCTATCCAACAGCTTCTTGCAATCATGGCGGCAACAATTGCTGTTCCCGCAATCGTCGGCAACGGAATGTCGATTTCCGCGGCACTTTTCGGTGCAGGTGTAGGAACACTCGTTTATCAGATTTTTACCAAATTCCGCAGTCCTGTATTCCTCGGTTCATCATTTGCATTTATCGGTTCTATGAGTGCAGCCTTTGCAGGAAGCATATCTATGAGTCTCGGATATCTGGGACTTTTGCTCGGTGCCGGTTTTGCGTGTCTTGTTTATGTTGTAATCGCTATAATCGTAAAAATTGTCGGCGTTGCTTGGATTAACAAGCTTATGCCCGCCGCAGTTATCGGTCCTACTGTAGCACTTATCGGTCTTTCTTTGGCATCTGCTGCTATAAATGACGTATTCTCTTACGGACCCAAGGATTCCAACGGTGCATTCATTATGTCGGGAAGCATTTGGGTATCTCTCGTTTGTGCATTGGTTACCCTCGTAGTCGTTGTTCTTTGTGCAACCTACGGAAGCAAGATGACCAAGCTTATTCCCTTTATTATCGGTGTTGTTGGCGGATACGTTACCGCTTTGATTTTTACAATTATCGGTTACGTTGCAAGCATTGACGCATTAAAAGTAATTGATTTTACCCCCTTTACCAATCTTGTTGCAGACGGCGTTACACTCAAAACCTTTATCGCTGTTCCCGAATTTACATTTATAGAAGCTTTTAAGGGCGTAAAGGACTTTGATTTGAGCTATCTCGTAACAATAGCTGTTGCTTATATTCCCGTAGCATTCGTTGTGTTTGCAGAGCATATCGCAGACCACAAAAATCTTTCCAGCATTATCGGTGAAGAACTTCTTGAGGAGCCCGGACTTCACCGTACACTTCTCGGCGACGGTGTCGGTTCCTTTGTGGGTGCATTCTTCGGCGGTTGCCCCAATACTACGTACGGTGAATCTGTAGGTTGCGTTGCAATTACAAGAAACGCATCGGTTGCTACGATTACAACCACAGCGTTACTTGCTATATTGATTTCGTTTGTATCTCCCTTTATTGCTTTCCTTGATTCCATTCCCGGTTGTGTTATGGGCGGTGTTTGTATCACTCTCTACGGCTTTATCGCAGTTTCCGGTTTGAAAATGGTTCAGAAGGTCGATTTGGAAGATAATGCAAACCTATTTACAGTTTCGGTAATTTTGATTTCCGGTATCGGTGGTATGGCTATCAGTATCGGTAAGGTTACAGTTACTTCAATTGCTTGTGCATTGATTCTCGGAATTTGCGTAAACATTCTTTTGAACAAATTTAAAAAGAATGACTCCAATGGATAATATAGGAGAAAAATGATGAAAAATTACGAAAACGTAGTTATTTTTGACCACCCGCTTATTCGTCATAAAATTGCAATTTTGCGTGACGAGCGTACAAGCATGAAAGAATTTCGTGAGTTGGTGGAAGAAATTACTACATTGATGACCTACGAAAGCTTGAAGGATGGCGTTCTTACAACTGAAATTGAGGTTAAAACTCCCCTTGAAACCTGCAAACAGATGGTTGTAGCTGATAATTCTATCGTCATAGTTCCCATTCTGCGTGCGGGACTTGGTATGGTCAACGGTGTACACGTGCTTTTCCCGTCTGCCAGAGTCGGTCATATCGGCATGTACAGAAACGAAGAAACCTTGCAGCCCGAAACCTATTATTGCAAGTTGCCATCGGGGGTTGAGGACAAGCTTGTTGTAGTTGTTGACCCTATGCTTGCAACAGGCGGTAGTGCTTGCGATGCTATTAAGATGTTGAAGGACAAAGGCTGTAAACATATTAAATTTATGGCAATAATCGGTGCACCCGAGGGCGTATCAAAGGTAGCGGAAGCTCACCCCGACGTTAACATCTACGTTTCCACGCTTGATAGGTGCCTCAACGAAAACGGCTATATTCTTCCCGGTCTCGGTGATGCGGGAGACAGATTGTTTGGTACAAAATAATTGATTTTTTTGATAAAACAACAAAGTGCGAATGGATGAGCTCATTCGCACTTTTGCTGGTTTCTAAAAAAACTTTTGTTGTTTTTGAGGGCACTTAGGCGGTTATTTTTGCTTTATTTTCCTTGAAAATTTTATATATGCCGTATTGATTAATTTGCTTAAGTGTGGTATAATACGAGTTGAAGAATAATAAGGCGAGGGGCATAGGAATTAATGAATATTCTACACATGAAATACGCAGTTGAGGTTGCAAAGGCGGGGTCGCTTAACAAAGCGTCTGAAAAATTATTTGTTGCATTGCCCAACATAAGTCGTTCTATAAAAGAGCTTGAAGCAGATTTGGGAATATCAATATTTGACAGATCGGCGAAGGGGGTTACTCTAACTCCCAAAGGAGAAGAATTTATCAGCTATGCCAAGGGAATATTGAAACAGATAGAACACGTTGAAAAAATTTACAAGGAAGGCTCTCCTAAGAAACAGAAGTTTTCAATATCCGTCCCCAGAGCATGCTATATATCCGATGCGTTTTCTAACTTTTCAAAGCTTCTCAGCCGTGATGCCGCAGAAATTTTCTACAAGGAAACCAATTCGCAAAGAACTATAAGTAATATTCTGAATCATGACTATAAGCTGGGAATAATCAGATATGCCGAAAACTATGACAAGCAGTTTAAGGCGATGCTTGAAGAAAAAGCCTTGTCTTATGAAATGTTGGCGGAATTTTCCTACTGTCTTATGATGAGTAAGGAGAATCCCCTTGCAAAAAAAACTGATATAACCTTTGATGATTTGAGGGATTATATTGAAATAGCCCATGCAGACCCGTATGTTCCGTCACTTCCCATTGCCAAGGTCGTAAAAGAGGAGTTACCCGACAATATAGACAGAAGAATATTTATCTTCGAAAGAGCAAGTCAGTTTGAGCTTCTTGAAAAAAATCCCGAGACATTTATGTGGGTGTCGCCCACGCCTCAAACAATACTTGATAAATACGGACTTGTTCAGCGTAAGTGTGCAGACAACAAGAAAATATACAAGGACGTATTGGTATACAGAAACGGATATAAGCTTACCGAGCTTGATGACCGTTTTATAAACGAATTGAATATATCGAAAAATAAGTATTTGTTATAAAAAATGGCGTATTTATGCGGTTTTTTATACGCAAAATCATATATACATACAAACAACTGTGTTATCTGTATTGATAATACAGACTAAACATTTTGATAATTCCCAATACAAGGGCACTATGGTAATATTATATTATATATTTATTTGATTGGCGTTGCTTTTTTATAAAACAAATGCATGCTTTTCATTATTGATTAGGAGGTCTCATTAGATGAAGGTCAGTTATTTTCCGGGATGCACCTTAAAGAACAAGGCTAAGGAGCTGGATATATACGGGTACAAATGTGCTGAAGCATTAGGCTTTACTCTGGAAGAAATAGAGGAGTGGCAGTGCTGCGGAGGTGTATTTACTACGGCAAAGGATGAAGTTGCTACGAAGCTGTCTTCGGTAAGAGCGTTGATTGCGGCAAAAGAAAAAGACCAACCTCTTGTAACTGTTTGTTCGGGCTGTCATAATGTTATAAAACAGACAAATTACTGTATGCGGAATGACAAGGAGTTTGCTGATAAGGTAAACAGATACATGGCGTCAGAAGAACAGTATAACGGCGAAACAGAGGTGTATCATTATCTTGAGCTTCTTCGTGATAAGATTGGTTACGATAAATTAAAAGAAAGCGTAAAGAAGCCTTTGACCGGGAAAAAGATAGCTGCATATTACGGCTGTCTGTTGCTGAGACCCAATTCGGTAATGAAAATGGACGATCCCGAAAATCCGAGGATTATGGAAGATTTGATTGCCGCTATGGGTGCAGAACCCGTTGTGTACGCAAACAGAAACGAATGTTGCGGTGGTTACATAGCTCTTGAGAGTCCCGAAGCGGCTAAAAAGAGAAGTAATGATATCGTGAGAAATGCAAAAGCGTTTGGTGCTGAAATGATAATAACCGCGTGCCCTCTTTGCAAATACAATCTTGTGAAAAACGGTGCGGATATTCCCGTGGTTTACTTTACCGAGCTGTTGGCAGAGGCTCTCGGAGTAAAGGAGAATGCAGATGGATAACAAATATTTGAAGGAAGAAATTATCCGCATGAGCGGAGTAAATCCCAAAAAATGTATGAAGTGCGGCAAGTGCACGGCAACTTGTCCTTCGTTTGATGAAATGGAATACCATCCACATCAATTTGTGTATATGGTTGAGTCGGGAGATATAGAGCCTTTGCTGGAGTCCGAATCTCTTTACAAATGTCTGTCCTGCTTTGCTTGTATAGACAGATGCCCCAGAGGCGTTGAACCCGCAAAGCTTGTCGAAGCGGTTCGTCTTTCGGTAATAAGAAAACAAAACAACAATCACTTGAAAGCTGATGACGTATCCGTTTTTCTTGATGAAGATATGCCTCAGCAGGCAATCGTCAGTGCTTTCAGAAAATATACGAAATAAAGGAGGAAGAGAATAATGCAAAGAATTGGCGTATTCGTATGCTGGTGCGGAAGCAATATTGCAGGAACGGTTGACGTAAAAGCTGTTGCAGAGGCTTTGAAGTCAGAACCCGGCGTTGTCTTTTCCACCGACTATCAGTACATGTGTTCGCAGGCAGGTCAGGATTTGATCAAGGATGCCGTAAAAGAACATAACTTGACGGGCATCGTAGTATGCTCTTGCTCGCCCCGTATGCACGAGGCGACCTTCCGTAAGACCGCGGCTGCGGCAGGACTCAATCCCTATATGGTTGAGATTGCGAATATTCGTGAACAGTGCTCCTGGGTACATAAAGAAATGCCCTTGGGTACTGAAAAAGCAATTATACTTGGCAAAGCGGCAGTTGCCAAGGTAAGTCTTAATACCCCGCTGACTCCCGGTGAATCTCCCGTAACTAAGAGAGCTTTGGTTATCGGAGGCGGTATTGCGGGAATACAGACGGCACTTGATATTGCCGATGCGGGATTTTCCGTTGATATAGTTGAGAAAAAGCCTACGATTGGCGGAAAGATGGCTCAGCTTGACAAGACGTTCCCGACGCTCGACTGTGCGGCTTGTATTCTGACTCCCAAGATGGTTGACGTAGCACAGAACGAAAATATCAGAATATTCTCTTACAGCGAAGTTGAAGAGGTAAAGGGATTTGTCGGTAATTTTGACGTAAAGATAAAGAAGAGAGCACGTTTCGTAGATGAAGTAAAGTGTACGGGCTGCGGTGCTTGTATAGAAAAGTGTCCTCAGAAGAAGGTTCCAAACGAGTTTAATTTAGGTATGGACAACAGAAGGGCAATATATATACCTTTTGCCCAAGCAGTGCCTAAAGTTGCAACAATTGATCCCGATGCCTGCAATATGCTGAAAAACGGCAAGTGCGGAGTATGCTCAAAGATATGTGCGGCAGGAGCGATCGACTACAAGCAAAAAGACGAGATTATCGAAGAAAAGTACGGGGCTATCGTTGTTGCTACGGGCTTTGAGCCGATTTCTATGGACGAGTTTGACGAATTTGCGTACAATCAGTCAAAAGACGTAATTACTTCTCTTGAATTTGAAAGACTTACAAACGCTGCAGGTCCTACTGCGGGTAAACTGCTCCGTCCTTCCGACGGCAAGCATCCTGAAAAAATAGTGTTTGTTCAGTGCGTGGGCTCAAGATGTGCTTCTTGTGCTGAAAAGGGGAAGGAATACTGCTCGAAGATATGTTGTATGTATACGGCAAAACATGCAATGCTTACAAGGGATAAATATCCCGATACGGAAGTAACCGTATTCTACATAGACGTAAGAACACCGGGTAAAAACTTTGACGAGTTCCAAAGAAGAGCTGTTGAAGAATACGGTGTGAAATATGTAAAGGGTATGGTAGGAAAGATTACTCCCGAGGGTGATAAGCTCAAGGTAAGAGGTTCAGACCTTATTGCAAATAAACAGATAAAAATTGACGCAGATCTTGTTGTTCTTGCGGCGGCGATAGAGCCCGATAAAACGGCAAGACCGCTTGCTACAATGCTTACTGCAAGTATGGATACAAATGACTTCTTTACGGAAGCACATCCTAAGCTTCGTCCCGTAGAAAGTCCTACGGCCGGCGTATTCCTTTCGGGAACGTGTCAAGGCCCCAAGGATATTCCCGAGACTGTATCTCAGGCGGGAGCTGCGGCATCCAAGGTTATCGGACTTCTTCAAAAGGATAAGCTTATGGGAAATCCCTGCGTTGCAAGTTCAAATCAGCTTATGTGTAACGGTTGTTCAAGCTGTGAGAGAGTTTGTCCTTACGGTGCTATCACTTATGAAGAAAAAGAATTCCCGGGACCTAACAGAACGGTTAAATTAAGAAGAGTAGCCGTTGTAAATCCTGCGGTATGTCAGGGTTGCGGTGCTTGTACCGTTGCCTGCCCCTCGGGTGCTATGGATCTGAACGGATTTATGAACGGACAAATTACGGCGGAGGTTGATGCAATATGCAAATGAATGAATATAAGCCTCTTATAGTGGCATTTTGTTGTAACTGGTGCTCTTATGCCGGGGCAGACCTTGCGGGTAACAACAGACTCAACTACCCCGCTGAAGTAAAGATAATCAGAGTGCCTTGCTCATGCAGAGTGAACCCCATGTTTATTCTCAGAGCATTCCAGAGAGGTGCTGACGGCGTTATAATATGCGGTTGCCACCCCGGTGACTGCCACTATACGTCAGGTAACTACTATACGAGAAGACGTATGGCGACATTGTTCTCCATGCTTGATTATCTTGGTATAGAAAAAGAAAGAACCCGTGTTGAATGGGTGTCTGCGGCAGAGGGTGCAAAGTTTGCGGCTACCATGAACGATTTTGTTAAGACTGTTGCCGCACTCGGTGAAAACAAGAGATTGGAGGATTTGAGATGCAAAAGATAACTACCGAACAGCTTATCGAAAAAGCGACCGAACTGTTGAACAATGGTACGGTATCCTCCGTTCTCGGTTGGAAAAAGGGCGAATACGACTATGACGTAACTCCCGGCGTTTTCGGTAGTGTTGAAGAATTAAAAAATGACTTTGTTTACGGTGATTTTTCGGCGGCAAACCTCTCTAAATACCTTGTAAAGAAGACCGAAAAACTTGAAGGCAAAATTCTCGTATTTTTAAAGCCCTGTGATACATACAGTTTTAATCAGCTATTGACCGAGCACAGATTTGACAGAAATAAAGTGTATGCAATAGGTGTACAGTGCGACGGTATGATAGATATTGAAAAGGTAAAGAAGATTGCAGGCGACGGTATATTGTCCGTTGACTGCACGAAAGAAAATATTGTTGTAAAAACGCTTTATGGTGACGGTGAGACAATAGCGAAGGCAGATGTTCTTGCGGAAAGATGTATAAACTGCAAGAGCAAGAAACACGTTGCTTATGACGAATTGCTGGGAGAATCGGGCGAGGTGATAGACTCAAAACGATTTGACGAGGTTGAAAAACTTGAAAAAATGACGGCTGAGGAAAGATTTGCATTTTGGCAGAACGAGCTTTCAAAATGTATAAGATGTAACGCCTGCCGTGATGCTTGTCCTGCATGTACCTGTGAAAAGTGTGTGTTTGACAATCCGAAATCGGGGGTTGAAAATAAATCTCCCGCGAATAGTTTTGAGGAAAAATTATTCCATATTATTAGAGCTTATCACGTTGCGGGCAGATGTACCGACTGCGGAGAATGTTCAAGAGCGTGCCCTCAGAACATCCCACTTCATCTTTTGAACAGAAAGTTTATTAAGGATATAAACGAGTTTTACGGCGACTATCAGGCAGGGGCAGAGGTTGGTTCACGAGCTCCTCTCGTTGATTACACCCTGAACGATGTTGAGCCCGGCGAAGTTTTTGACAGGGGGGACGAAAATGCGTAAAATAGCTTTAGAAAAAATTGATGTGCTTTTTGAAGCAATATCAAAGAATATGTCCCTTTACCTTCCCGTAGACCAAAACGACGGCAAAGCCGCGTATACGAAATGGGAAGAGGGTAAGAAATGGAGCAATGCTCTAAATACCGTAAGAAGTCCCAAGGATTTCTTCTTTCCTCAGACAGAGGATATGATGGAATTTAAGGTTGAAGGTAAGAACGTTGAAGTTATTGATACACGAAAGGTATCTGAAGACTTTGTTGTTTTCGGCGTAAGAGCGTGTGACGTTAAGGCCTTTGATATACTCGACAGAGTATTCCTTGTTGAGCCTCGAGATAGCTTCTATGCTACAAAGCGGGAACACGGTATTATCGTTTCACTCGCCTGCAGCAGACCCAGCGAGACCTGCTTCTGTACTGCTTTCGGCATTGATCCCGCAGAGCCTAAGGCTGACGTATCTGCTTGGAAGACCGAGAGTGAGCTGTATTTACAGTCAAATACCGAAAAGGGCGAAAAGTTCCTTAAGCTTATTGAAAATATAACCGAACAAGCAAGCACGGAAAAGGTAAGTGAACAGAAGGAACAGATTTCAAAGATAATGAAAAAACTTCCCTTAGCCGATTTCGATGCATCAAAATTCGGCGGCGGAAAGACGGATGAATATTTCAACAGTCCGGAATGGGAAGAACTGTCCGAAAGCTGTCTCGGTTGCGGTACTTGTACTTTTGTGTGTCCCACTTGCCAGTGTTATGATATTAAAGATTTTAATACAGGCAAAGGCGTAATAAGATACAGATGCTGGGATTCGTGTATGTATTCTGATTTTACGAGAATGGCACACGGAAATAACAGAAACACTCAAAAAGAACGCTTCCGTCAGAGATTTATGCATAAGTTGGTGTACTATCCCGAAAACAATGACGGCATATTCGGTTGCGTAGGCTGTGGCAGATGCGTATCAAGATGCCCGATATCAATGAATATAGTAAAAGTAATGAAGAGATTGGGAGGGAAGACAAGTGAATAATGTTAATGAAACCTTGATTCCCAAAATTGGTGTTATCACAGACGTTAGAATAGACACTCCAGACATTAAGACATTCAGAGTAGTTACTCCGGATGGCAAAAAGGCGTTTGACCATATGCCCGGACAGTGTGCTATGCTCTCTATTCCCGGTGTCGGCGAGGCTATGTTTTCGATAACGTCATCACCCACAAATACAGAGTTTATGGAATTCTCCATAAAGAAGTGCGGTTGCGTAACTGAATGGCTTCATCAGGCAGAGGTTGGTCAGCAGATCACCATCAGAGGTCCTTACGGTAAGCCTTTCCCGGTAGACGATGCGTTTGCGGGACAGAATATGCTGTTTATCGCAGGTGGTGTTGGCTTGGCTCCTCTCCGTTCGGTAATCAACTATTGCCGTCATTACAGAGACAGATACGGTTCAATCGATATTGTTTACGGTTCAAGAAGCAAAGACGACCTTCTTGATTACAAAGAGATAATCGATGAATGGTCAAAGGATGCGGGAGTAAACGTATATTTGACAATTGACCGCGAACAAGAGGGTTGGGACGGACACGTAGGCTTTGTTCCCAATTACGTAAAAGAGCTTGGCTTTGATACGAACAAGACAGCGGTTTTGTGCGGACCTCCCATAATGATCAAGTTTACACTTGATGGTCTTATATCCCTTGGTTTTAATAAAGAACAGATATATACGACTCTTGAGCTTCGTATGAAGTGCGGTGTCGGCAAGTGCGGAAGATGTAACGTTGGTGCAAAATATGTATGCAAAGACGGTCCGGTATTCCGTTGTGATGAACTGGGTGAGTTGCCCGATGAGTATTAAAGGAGACGCTGGAATATGAATAATATGGTAAATATCTTTCTTTTCGGGAAGAAATATTCGGTTCCCGAAAATCTGACGATTATGACCGCTATGGAATATGCGGGTTATCAACTTGTACGCGGATGCGGATGCCGTAACGGCTTCTGCGGAGCTTGTGCTACTATTTATCGTATAAAGGGCGATCGCGAGCTTAAGGCGTGCCTCGCTTGTCAGACAAAGGTTGAGGACAATATGTATATAGCAACTCTGCCTTTCTTCCCGTTGGTAAAACAGGGATATGATATTGAAAAAATACCCACAACAGAGGCTGTTATGATGCAGCTTTATCCTGAGATTTATTCTTGCATAGGCTGTAACGCTTGTACAAAGAGCTGTACTCAGAAACTCAATGTTATGCAGTACATAGCATACGCTCAGCGTGGCGATTTTGAAAAGTGTGCTGAAGAATCATTTGACTGCGTAATGTGTGGTGTATGCTCGTCAAGATGTCCTGCAGGTATTTCTCATCCTCAGGTAGCAATGCTTGCAAGAAGAATTAACGGTAAATACCTTGCTCCCGGTTGCGAACATTTGAACGACCGTGTAAAAGAAATCAAAAACGGCGATTTCAAAGAACTCATTGAGGCTCTTATGCAGAAGCCCATTGAGGAAATGAAAGAACTTTATAACACTCGTGAGATTGAGAAATAAAGGGGAGGGAAAGCGAAATGTATTCTGAGAATTTTAGAGAATCACTTGCGGCAGTAGAGGCTGCAAGAGATAAAAATATAGCATATGAGCCCGAAAGAATGACGGCTAAACAGAAGGAAGACCTTCTCGCACAGTTCCATCCCGATTATAAAAAAGAAGAATTCAGTGAACTGAAGATTGGTGCAAACAAGGGCGATAAGGTTCCCCACGAGCTTGCTGAAATGCTTCAGGCACACAGCAGAATAACTGCTGACGCTGTTAACCTTGAAAAACCCGATTATGACGTAGATGTACTTGTTATCGGTGGTGGCGGTGCAGGTTCTTCTGCGGCTATTGAAGCACATGAAGCAGGAGCGAACGTTATGATAGTAACTAAGCTCCGTATTGGTGATGCAAATACCATGATGGCTGAAGGCGGTATTCAAGCGGCTGATAAGCCAAACGACTCTCCCGCTATTCACTTCGTTGACGCATTTGGCGGCGGACACTTTGCGGCAAAGAGAGAGCTTCTCTCCAAGCTCGTATGCGATGCTCCCGAAGCTATCCAGTGGCTCTCAAACCTCGGTGTTGAGTTTGACAAAGACGCTGAAGGCAATATGATTACCACACACGGCGGCGGTACTTCAAGAAAGAGAATGCACGCGGCAAAGGACTATTCGGGTGCAGAAATTATGAGAACTCTCCGCGACGAAGTTCTTAATCGCCAGATTCCCGTGATTGATTTTACTGCGGCAATCGAGCTTATCCTTGATGAAAACGGCAATGCGGCCGGAGCTGTTCTTATGAATATGGAAACTAAGGAATTACTCGTTGCCAAAGCTAAGACGGTTATTATTGCAACCGGCGGTGCAGGTCGTATGCATTATCAGGGCTTCCCGACGTCTAACCATTACGGTGCGACGGCAGACGGTCTTGTACTCGGCTATAGAGTTGGTGCAAAGCTTCTCTATGCAGAAACGTTGCAGTATCACCCCACGGGTGCTGCATTCCCCGAACAGATTTTTGGTGCACTTGTAACTGAAAAGGTGCGTTCACTTGGAGCTAAGCTTGTAAACAAGAACGGTGAAGTGTTTATGCATCCCCTTGAAACGAGAGACGTTACCGCGGCATCTGTTATCCGTGAGTGTCTTGACAGAGGAAACGGTATTGATACAGGAAGCGGTCAGGCAGTATGGCTTGATACTCCCATGATAGAAAAGATTGGCGGTAAGGGAACTATCGAGGCAAGAATCCCCGCTATGATGAGAATGTTCGGTCAGTATGGAATCGATATCCGTGAAGAGCCTATTCTTATATACCCCACACTCCACTACCAGAACGGCGGTCTCGACATTACAGACGACTGTATGACAACAAACGTAGAGAACTTGTTTGTTGCAGGTGAGGCTGTCGGTGGAATTCACGGTAAGAACAGACTTATGGGTAATTCGTTGCTTGACATTATCGTATTTGGAAGAACTGCCGGTAAGAGTGCTGCGGCAAAGGCAAAGACGACAAAGGTTGCAAAGCTTACGCTTGACCACATTGCAAAGTTTGAAAAAGAAATAGAGAAGGCAGGAATTGATACAGAAAAAGTATCACCTAAGCTTCTTCCTAACTATACAAAAAAGAGATAAAAGCGAGGCAGTATAAAATGACATTATTTGGTGGAGTTATTCCCCTGACGGGCATTACATTTTTAATGTTTTGCGTTTTTGGTGTATTATTTTTTGGATATGCTTTGGGAAGAATAACAATAAAAGGCGTTTCTTTGGGTGATGCGGGTGTATTTGTTGTTGCACTCTTGTTTGGTGCTCTCTTTTACGAGACTCTTGAAGGTCAGCTTACTATTAAGGCGGCTATAGAGGGAAAGGAAGTACTTATTAATTTTGCAGAAAAATCACTTGAAATCATCGAAAGTTTGGGACTTATTCTTTTTGTTACATCAGTTGGATTTATTGCAGGACCTAAATTCTTCGGCAATATGAAGAGGAATTTTAAATCTTACGTTTTATTGGGTCTGGTAATAATCCTCTTTGGCGGACTTTCAGCAGTTGCATGTATTTATATGGGTAGAGCTATTGGGTTTGGTGCGACGATTGAAACCTCCGAAGGCTTTACAGCAATGATAGTTGGTCTTCTTTCGGGCTCACTTACCTCAACACCTGCGTTTTCAGCGGCGAAGGCAACAGTTGCGGAAGAATACACAAGTCTTGTATCGGTAGGACACGGTATTGCATACATATTCGGCGTAATTGGCGTAGTGCTTTTTGTTCAGCTTATTCCGAAGTTGGTAAAAGCGGATATGGAAAAGGAACGCTCTTTGATAACGAGTGTTGAAGAAGGTTCTTCTAAAAAGAAATTTGTAGGTAAACTTCTTAAACTTGACGGACACGGCTTTGCAGCATTTGCACTTGCGGCAGTTGTTGGAATTTTCCTTGGCAGAATAAAAATTCCGCTTTCATCTGCCGGGTTAAGCGGAACATGCTTCTCGCTTACGACGACCGGTGGCTGTCTCCTTTCCTCGCTTGTATTTGGACACTTTGGCAGAATCGGCAAAGTAAATATAATGCCGGAGCAGTCAACTCTCAAACTTTTCAGAGAACTTGGACTTGTACTCTTCCTTGTAGGTGCAGGTGTTCCGGGTGGAGCTGAATTTATTTCAAATTTTGACCCGATGTACTTTGTATACGGAGTTATAATGACTATCGTGCCCATGTTTGCAGGCTATTTCTTTGCTAAATATGTACTTAAGCTCAGCCTCCTTAATAACCTTGGTTCTATTACAGGCGGTATGACAAGTACTCCTGCACTTGGAACTTTGATTTCAACTGCAGAAACAGAAGATGTTGCAGCAGCCTATGCAGCTACATATCCGATTGCTCTTATTGCTGTCGTGCTGGTTTCACAGTTTATTGTAATTCTATTTTAGCTTTATTACTAAAATCAAATATTTTTGGTATTCTCAGGAGGCGTTCGCAAATTGAACGCCTCTTTACATATATTTTAGATTAAATGCAATAAATTTTTCGTAAGTATGGAAATTATTATTGATATATGTTATAATGACAGAGGAAAATGACGAAATAAGGAGGAACGTACAGATGAAATATGACGTTATAATAATCGGTGCAGGACCGGGCGGTATATTTGCTGCATACGAGCTTATGCAGTTGAATGCCAAGCTTAAAGTAGCGGTTTTTGAAGCAGGACACGCACTTGATAAACGCCATTGCCCGATTGATGGAAAGAAGATAAAGAGTTGTATTGGCTGTAAGAGCTGCTCTATAATGAGTGGTTTTGGCGGTGCGGGAGCTTTTTCGGATGGCAAGTATAACATAACAAACGATTTCGGCGGTACTCTTTACGAATATATAGGCAAGAAAAATGCACTTGACCTTATGCACTATATAGACAACATAAATATGCACTACGGCGGAGAGGGAACGAAGCTTTATACAACGGCGGGAACACGATTCAAGACCGTATGTATTCAGCATGACCTGCATTTGCTTGATGCATCTGTACGTCATTTGGGTACCGATATAAATTACATTGTACTTGAAAACATTTATGCGGCTCTAAAGGAAAAGGTCGACTTCTTCTTTGATACTTCCGTTAATACGGTAGTGCATTTGGATAGTGGATATAAAGTTGTTTGTGAGAATAATACGTAT
The DNA here is from genome assembly GCA_045658315.1 of Eubacteriales bacterium. Classification (GTDB taxonomy): domain Bacteria; phylum Bacillota; class Clostridia; order Oscillospirales; family CAG-272; genus RGIG1995. Next base: position 5,130 of record JAZOUV010000087.1, on the reverse strand, counting down.
ACATGCACCCACTGTATTATTTCGGTGGGAAGAAGCGGAAGCAAGTGGATGGAAAGGGTTTGTGGAGAGCTTAATATTCCCACCAAGTCAAACAGAGTTGACATCGGCGTAAGAGTTGAGCTTCCTGCGGCTGTATTTGCACACCTGACCGATGAATTATACGAAAGCAAGATAGTTTACAGAACAGAAAAATACGGCGACAAGGTGCGTACATTCTGTATGAATCCCAAAGGGGCTGTTGTAAACGAAAATACAAACGGTATTATTACAGTAAACGGTCACAGCTACGAGGATCCCGCAAAACAGACCGAGAATACAAATTTTGCACTTCTTGTTGCAAAGCATTTTTCAGAGCCTTTTAAGGATTCCAACGGCTACGGCGAAAGCATTGCAAGGCTCAGTAATATGCTTGGCGGCGGTGTTATCGTACAGCGTTTCGGAGATCTTATAAGAGGACGGCGTTCAACCCAAAGCCGTATAGAAGAGGCGTTTATTACGCCCACTCTTAATGCAACGCCGGGAGACCTCAGTCTTGTTTTGCCAAAACGAATACTTGACGGAATTATCGAGATGCTTTATGCTCTTGACAAGATTGCCCCTGGTACTGCAAACGACGATACACTTCTTTACGGTGTCGAGGTCAAGTTCTACAATATGGAAGTTGAAGTTGACAACAAGCTTGAGTCCAAATACAAAGGCTTGTATATCATCGGCGACGGAAGCGGCATAACTCACTCACTTTCACACGCCTCAGCAAGCGGTGTATACGTTGCAAGAAATATTGCAGGAAAAGAGTAAAATAAAAACGCTTTTAACAATGTTATTTGTTAAAAGCGTTTTTTAATTTTTATCTGTTTAATAGAAAATACGTAAGATCCATAATTTCTTTTGTGCCGAGGGTGTTTATAATATGCAGTTCGCCTTTTTGCGTTTGGTCGTTCAGCATACCAATGTCTTCAAGGCGTTTTTTTGTTTCTCTTGCTGTTCCGCTTCCGCCGTCAAAAATAACCGCCTTATGATCGAAAGCTTTGCTTATTGCTTCCTTTATATGAGGATAGTGGGTACAGCCGAGAACAACTGAGTCAACCTTCAAGTATCTGAACGGTGCAAATATTTCTTTAAGATGTTCGTCGAGTTCGGGACCTTCAACTATGCCTTTTTCGATAAGCTTTACAAGGTTTGGACAGGGCAGTGCAATAATATTTGCCGCACTGTCATAACGGCGTGCAAGCTCGTCAAACTTATCCTGAGAAAGTGTTAACGGTGTAGCCATTACAATAACGGTCGGGTGTATTTTATACAAAACAGCAGGCTTAACCGCAGGTTCAATACCGACTATGGGAATATCAGGATATTGCCGACGAAGCTCATCTGCAGCAACGCTCGTCGCCGTATTGCAAGCAATAACGATTGCTTTTGCACCTTTTTCAAGAAGTATTTCGGCATTTTTTCTTGTCAATTCTTTTATTTGGTCTGCACTTTTAGTGCCGTAGGGGGCATTTGCGGAGTCGCCGTAGTATATAAAATTCTCGTTTGGGAGCAGTGCAAGCAGTTCTTTTAATACGCTGATGCCGCCTACTCCTGAGTCGAATACTGCAATTGGATCTGTTTTTTTCATTACGGAAACCACCTTTAAAGGAATATTTTGCATAAATAGTATACCATATAATTATATTACAGTCAATCAAAAATTAAACAAAATAGAGGAGTGTTTTTTCCACTAAAAGATAAAGACTTTTTACAAAAAATATATTATCATTTTATTAATTATATTATTTGTGCATTTATAATGACAGATGAGTCTTTTTACCGTTTTATTCACTAATTTATTCTTAGGTCATTTAACAGCATAGGGGTAAATCTTGGCACATTATATCTGTCTGCAAAGAGCTGACACTTGCATAAAAAGAGATAATAGACGTTTTTGCCGCAATATCGCATCGTCTCAAAATTGCCCTGCCCCTTTGCAATAATAACGTCTGACGAATCAATAATATCCCTTGCTTCGTCGGATATTTTGTCAAGACAGGTGCCTGCGATGTTCGAGCCGTTTGACGTAACCTTTGCAATCTTATCGAGTCCAATCTGCAGTGCATCTTCCATAGTGGCATCGTTTAGTACGGGCTTGCCCCTTACAATTATTTTCAGTTCAAGGTTGGGATAATCCCTTTGAAGTTTTGACACAAAAAGCTTGTCGAGTGCAATTTCACCGCAGTTGTCGGTAATAAACGCAAGTTTTTGCGATTTTGACAGGTCAGCTTTTAAATTTTCGTATTCAACGCTGTCAAAATTAATATCCGATGCTGTTTGGAGCATTTGTTTGAGTTCTGTTTCATCTATGCTGTCCATAGAACCAAAGTCTATATAATTTCCAATCATAGAATAGCTCATCGCGAGACGGAAGCCGTCGTTTGCTTTCATAATATTTTCGGACAAACTTTGGCATAGACTGTCCATCAAAGCATTATAATATTTTTTCAGCTCGGTAAAATCCTCTTCTTTGCCGAACATTGCTTTTTGTAGTTCTGACACCTCTGCCACAATTTCGGGGGCACTTAACGAAGAATCTGCTTTAGATATGATTTTCAGCATTTCTTGGAAATACTCAACTTTCGTTTCCTCGTTCATCCCGCAGGGGAGCTTATTCAGATATTTGTTCAAAAGGCATTTGATGCATTCGGAATTTAGTCTGATTACTTTGTTTTGGTTTTCTGACATGGTGGTACTCCTTATATATGGGGGATATATACAAAAATCACATTTAATTCATATAAAATGAAATTTTTAAAGCAGAAACGTGCGTATTTGTACGGAAGAGCGTATATACACTTGTTTTTGTTTTATTATACAATATTTTATTGGTGATGTAAATAAGCTGAAAAAATTCCCGAGCAAAATGCTCGGGAATAATTAACCGTATCAGTTCCAATCGATGTAAACGATGGGTTTGATAAGATCGCGGGGCTTTTCGTCCATAACCTTAAAGGCTTCCGGAATTTTTTCAAAACCGTTATATTTGTAGTTGAGGACTTTTTCGGGGTTGAAACGACCTGATGAAATGATATTCAAAAGTTTTTCGATACGGAGAGCACCGCCGGGGCAGAAACCGCCGCGGATAGTTACGTCACTCATACCAAGTCCCCACAAATATGCAGGATACTCAAATTTATCCATAACGTCGTAGAAGTTAACGCTGGAAATAGTACCGTTGGGTTTAACGATAGCCAACGCCTGATTCATTGTAGCACAGTTACCGCCGGCAATGATAACTCTGTCAACCTGACCGCCGTTAATCGCAAGAATTTGTTCAACTATGTCGCCGTCCTTATAGCTGACTATATCAGTAGCACCATATTCCTTAGCAAGCTCAACGCAGTTAGGACGTGTGCCGATGGCTATAATTTTGCCTGCACCTCTGAGTGCAGTTCCGGCAACAGACATAAGACCAACGGGACCTATACCGAATACAACAACAGTATCACCGAATTGAACGTCAGCCATTTCAACACCATAGAAGCCTGTTGACATCATATCAACAGTCATCAAAGCAGCATCAATAGATACGTTTTCGGGTTTCAAAACAAGGTTTGCATCAGCTTGGTTAATCTTAAAAAATTCAGCAAACACGCCGTCCCAAGCTCCCAAAAGCTTAAAACTTTTCATCATTCCGGCATCATGAGCATTGTTGGAATTGCGTTGTTGCATAGCTTTTTCAGTCCAATCGGGAGTGCAGCAGGGAACAACTACGACATCGCCCGGCTTGAAATTTTTTACCATATTACCTACTTCAACTACCTCGGCAACAGCCTCGTGTCCAAGTATAAGATTGTTTCTCGGACCTGAGCCACCGTGGCTTGCGTGTGTGTCGCTTGAACACGGAGCTACAGCGAGAGGACGCAAAATAGCATCCATAGGACCGCATACGGGTCTTTCTTTTTCCATCCAGCCAACATTGTTGACAGAAAGCATACCAAAACCTTTCATTATTGTTAATCCTCCTGTAAATATATATGATTTATGATTACTTCTGAATTATAACATAGAGCTTAGAATAAATCAATTATAAATTAAATAATAGGGAATATCATTTTTGATATCCAACACGAATGTTTACATAAGTCCCAAGCCTTTTGCTACTATTGTAATAAAATCCTGAACGTTGGTAACCATTGTGGTTGCCGAAAGGCTTCCTCTGTCGAGGAGTTTATTAACGACAAACTCGTCGATGTCGATAGTGTAAAGATATACGGGTCTGACGGTTCCGTCTTCCGTAACTCTGAATGAGGGGGTCATATTACCCGTAGCAATCGTGTGGAGCATTGTTGCAAGGCAGATAACGGTTGTACATTTTCTTACCATATTACGCATAGCGGTCTGTCCTTCGTATGCATCGCCAATAACCTCGGGCAGAGGTCCGTCATCACGGATAGAGCCTGTAAGAACAAAGGGGACGTTATGTTTGACACAGCCGTACATAATACCGTCTTTTATGTCATAATCCTCAACAAATTTATGGATAGAACCGCTTCTTCTAACTCTGTTTATAACATCAAGGTGATTGTAGTGACCGTTAGGCACCGAGTGTTGAGTGTAGATATCCTGACCCAAAGCAGTGTGGAGCATACCGCCCTCAAGGTCGTGTGTTGCAAGGGCATTGCCTGCCATAATTCCGTGAACGTAACCGTTTTCAACGAGTGCCTGCATAGCTCTTCTTGCATCGTAGTCGAAAGAGAATGCGGGGCCCATTACCCAAACGATGTTGCCATGTTCTTTTTCGTGGCGGAGAAGCTCGAAAAGGTTGTCATAGTCTCTTGCATATGAGGTTTCTCTGCTTCTGCCCTGACGGAATACAAACTTATCGTCGTTGGAGTTAGCTGACTCGTCAACGAATCCGTCGGCGTGAACGAATATGCCATCTTCGCCTTTTTCGGTTCTGCCGAGAATAACCCGGTCGCCCTTTTTTATGTTGCGGTTTTCGACAACGTATAGAACACCGCCATCACCGATAACGACGCTTGAATCCATACGGCTGTCTTCGGCAAGAGTCCACTTTCCGTTTATTTTGAAATATTCGGGATACATAGACGTGCTGTGGAAGCCCTCGGGAGCAACGCCGTCAGCCTCTGCTAT
>JAZOUV010000086.1:0-11012 GCA_045658315.1 Eubacteriales bacterium | reverse complement strand
CCGGTGCTCCCATTGAATCGTGGCTTGATCCCAAGAGACACAGAGACGAGGCAGGAACATACAGCTCGCACTTTTTCTATACCGAAACACAAAAAGCATATAAAACTTTATTGAAGCACCTCGACGGCAATTATGAGATAGTATGTACCGTGAACTTTTGGTGTCAGGGTGAAACTGCAATGACTGCGGTATACAATAAAAGACTTGGCGATTATATATTCTCTTCTGACGCTGCATTTAAAAATAGCGACCTTATAACCGAAGAGACTTATTACAAATACTTTATGATGATAAATCAGGATATGAAAGAAGATTTCGAGCTTGATTACAACGGTATTATGTTTGTAAGGACGACGGGGTCGGCTTTAACGACAACTATAGTTCCCATTATATCTGCACAGTTTGCTCTCGTAAATAACAACGATGATATTTTTGTCGCGACAAGAAAGTTTACGGAAATAGCAAGAACGTACAGTTCTTCCGACAAGACAAGCGAGGGCTACGGCTTTATAGGAACAGACACTCTTCACTATAACCAGATAGGCTACAACTATCACGGTAAAGAAGCGGCTGCGAATGCTTTTTATACTATATTCGGTGCAGCGACAAACAAAGCGGAAGGTGTTGAGATTATTGCACAGAACGGTGTAAAGAGACTTACATCAAGCGATTCAGTAACATTAAACAAGGGTGGTACAGTGCGTCTCGGCACACTTTCAGTTCCACATTATGTCAATGAAAAGATTGTATGGTCTTCCAACAAAGAGGGTGTTGTAACGGTAAATGAGTTTGGCGTTGTAACAGGAGTAGGAAGAGGGACAGCGATTATTACTGCAACAAATGAAAGCGGCAAGGAGCAGAAGACGTACGTAACTGTAAATTAAAAAAAGGAATTATGAAATATGACAGACGCGGAGAAAAAACGCGTCTGTTTTTGTTTTATGAGTCATAAAATTAAGCAAAGAATCATACAGTTTACCAAAAAGAAAAAACCGAAAGAGGTAATAGTATGACAGATACGAGCATTTACAAGGATATATCTGCCAGAACGGGCGGCGATATATACATAGGTGTTGTAGGGCCGGTAAGAACGGGTAAATCGACATTTATAAGAAGATTTATGGAGACGGCTGTGTTGCCGAACATAACAGAGGAATATGAAGAAAAGAGAGCGAGGGATGAAATGCCTCAGAGTGCGGCAGGCAAGACGGTAATGACGACCGAGCCGAAATTTGTGCCCGACGAAGCAGTAAGTGTAACCTTGGGTGGCAAATCTACCATGAAAGTAAAAATGGTTGATTGTGTAGGCTATATTGTGCCCGAGGCACTGGGGGCTGTTGAAAACGGAAGTCCGAGAATGGTAAATACCCCTTGGAGCGAAACTCCTATGCCATTTGGAGAGGCAGCCGAGCTTGGCACACGAAAGGTAATTAATGACCATTCAACAATAGGGGTACTTGTTACAACCGACGGAACGGTGGGAGAGATAGGCAGGAATGCATATATAGAAGCGGAGGAGCGAGTTGCAGAGGAGTTAAGGCGGATAAATAAACCCTTTGTGATTGTGCTTAATTCTGCGACTCCGGAATCAGCCGAAAGCGAGAGATTGGCGTACGAGCTTGAGGAAAAATATAAGGCACCGGTTGCATTGGTAAATTGTCTTGAGTTAGACAGGGCTGATATTGAGAGTATACTTGAAATGGTACTGTTAGAATTTCCCGTAAGAGAGATAGCGGTGAAGCTTCCGGGGTGGGTGTACGCCTTAGATAGTGAGCATAGAATAAGAAAAAGTATTACCGAAGGTGTGCTTGATTGTGCCGAAGAAATAAGCAAAACGGGCGAGATAAAGAATGCATTTGAATCTTTAAAGGAAAATGAATATGTAACTTCGGTAAATTTAAATAATATTGATTTGGGGAGTGGCAATGCCGAAGTTACGGCAGAGCTTGCAGACGGGCTGTTTTACAAGACTGTAGGTGAAATGACCGAGCTTGAAATAGAAAATGAGGAACAGCTTATATCACAGATGATAGAATTATCGCGGGTAAAGAGAGAATATGAGAAGGTCGAACAGGCATTACGCGACGTAGAGGAAAGGGGATACGGCATAGTAACGCCACGCCTTGAGGATTTGAAGCTTGAAGAGCCGGAGATAACGAAGCAACAAGGCTCATACGGCGTAAAATTAAAGGCATCTGCTCCTTCGGTGCATATGATAAAGGCGACAATACAGACCGAACTTAATCCTATTGTGGGTACGGAACAGCAGTCGGAAGAGTTAATAAAATTTATGTTGCGGGAATTTGAGGAAGACCCGAAGAAGATATGGGAATCGAATATGTTTGGCACAAGTTTATACGAGCTTATAAACGAGGGGCTGAACAGTAAGCTTGCTCAGATTCCGCATGAGGCGAGACTGAAGTTCGGCGACACCCTGCAAAAGCTGATAAACGAAGGCTCGGGCGGACTTATTTGTATTATTCTGTAGCATAAAAAGAAAAACAGGAGAGACTTATATGTTTGAGAAATGCTGTATAGCAGACCTTCGCAACAAGGAAGTGATAAATATATGCGACGGCAGACGTCTTGGGTGTGTAATAGATGTGGAATTTAACGTGTGCGACGGGAAAATAATTTCGCTTATAGTACCTAAAGACGAAAAGCTGAGTTTGTTCGGCAAGGTTGACGGCTTTAATATACCGTGGTGTAAAATAGACAAGATAGGAGATGATATAATTCTTGTAAATATAGGAGAATTATATGACGGAGACAAAAATAACTGTAGGCACAGATAGGTAATATGATGACAGTATGTTTTTTAAATATACTGTCCTTTTTTTTGTTTAAATACTTGAGTTTTATTGTATTTGATGGTATAATTAAAATAGAAGATTATATGCCCGAAAGGAGATATAGAAATGATAGAGAGATTAAGAAACGAAGCGAGAGAATTGGCTGAGCAGTTTTGCGAGGGGGCAAAGTTAAAGAAGGGTATGCTTGTTGTTATGGGCAGCTCATCAAGCGAGGTGAGAGGCTCGAAGATAGGAAGCGATTCAAGTGTTGAGGTTGCAGAGGCAGTTTTCGGTGAGATATATAAAGTTCTTTCAGAGAAGGGCGTTTATCTTGCAGTGCAGTGCTGTGAACATTTGAACAGAGCGTTGATTGTAGAAAGAGAGGCTTTGAAGCCTTGGGAAGAGATAGTTAATGCCGTTCCTCAGCTTCACGCGGGCGGAGCATTTGCCATGACGGCATATAAGACGTTTAAAGATCCTGTTGCCGTTGAGCATATAAAAGCAGATGCGGGAATTGATATAGGCTCGACGCTTATTGGTATGCACTTGAAGGAAGTAGCTGTTCCCGTAAGAGTTGCAAGAAAAACAATAGGTTCTGCGTATGTTGTATGTGCGAGAACGAGAGCTAAATATATTGGCGGAGAACGTGCAAGATACGACGACAGTCTTATGTAAAAAGATTGGAAATAAAGCCCTTGAAAAAAGGGAATATATGTATTATAATATATAAGATATAGTATACTTTTTGATAATGGGTGAAGAAATGGCAGATATAAACATAGTGCTGATAGAACCCGAGATACCGCAAAATACGGGGAATATAGCAAGGACGTGTGCGGCGACGGGGGCAGCATTGCATTTGGTTAAACCGATGGGGTTTGAGATAGATGATGCGAAACTGAAAAGGGCGGGGCTCGATTATTGGCATCAGCTTGATATAACTTATTACGAAAATTCAGCCGAGTTTTTTGAAAAGAATAAGAAAGAACAGATGTTTTTCTATTCGACCAAGGCACCCGTATCGCACGTAACGGCAGTATACCCGAAAAGAGTATTTCTTGTGTTTGGCAAGGAGACGAAGGGATTGCCCGAGGAGCTGCTGAAAGCCAATATAGACAAGTGCGTAAGAATACCGATGAGAAACGGACTCAGAAGTCTTAATTTGTCTAATTCTGCGGCGATAGCTGTTTACGAAGTGCTTCGCCAACGTGATTTCGAGGGATTGCTTGAAGAGGGTGCGTTCCCGAATGGCTAAGGAAAGGGAAAGGTGTTTTTATGAATATAACACAACTGACTTTAGGGCCGCTACATACTAACTGTTATATTGTTTACGGCAAAGACGGTAAGGCGGCAGTGGTAGACCCTGCTTTTTCGGCAGACATAATAGAAAGTAAGATTAAAGAAATAGGACTTACATTAGATAAGATACTTTTGACCCACGCACATTTTGATCACATAATGGCGGTTGAAGATTTAAGAAAAACGGGTGCAGAACTATATTTGCACAAGGAAGAAGAAAAGATGTTTTACGACCCGAATCTAAACTATATGCTCATGGCTATGGACAAGGAGATAGAGTTTAAAAAGGTTGAGCATCTACTAAGTGACGGCGACGTAATAGATGTTGGCGGCGAAGAATTAAAGGTTCTTCATACACCGGGGCATACGATGGGATCTGTATGCTATATTTCAGACGAGTGGATAATAACGGGCGATACCTTGTTTAAGGGGACTGTAGGGAGAACGGATTTGTACGGCGGAGATTTTGATACTATAATAAGTTCTTTGAAAAAAATCACCGTGTTTGATAAGGACTATACGATATATCCGGGACACGGAGCAAATACGACTTTAAATTACGAAAAAAATAACAACACATATATGAAAACTTTGAGGTGAAAACAATGGATTACAACAAGTTGGCAGAACTTATATTTCCCCATATAACAGGAACACCCGAGGATATGGAGGCGAGATTTCCGAGAAGGACGTTACCCGAGGGAGCAAAGGTAACGAGGATTGCACCGTCGCCTACAGGCTTTATGCACTTTGGAACACTGTTTCCCGCAAGGATTGCAGAAAGACTTGCCCATCAGAGCGAGGGAGTGTTTTTTCTTCGTATAGAGGATACCGACTCAAAGAGAGAGGTAAAGGGGGCAGAAAAGGATATAATCGAGACTTTGGCGTACTACAATATACATTTTGATGAGGGTGCGTTGGCTGACGAAAAGGAATTCGGTAAATACGGTCCCTACAGACAGAGTCAGAGAGGCGAGATATACCAGACGTTTGCGAAACAGCTTGTGAGAGAGGGAAAGGCATATCCATGTTTTACCACCGAAGAAGAGCTTGAAGCACTTCATGCGACAGACAAGAAAGCAGAGATAAAGAACAAGGACTGGCACAATAATCCGGACACCGAAAAGGAAGAGATAAAGAAGCTCCGCAATATAACATACGAAGAGGCAGAGGAACAGATGAAGAAGGGTAATCCCTTTGTGCTTCGTATACTTTCCGACGGAGACCCCGAGAAAAAGACTCCTTTTGTTGATTTGATAAAGGGCAAGCTTGAGGTGCCCGAAAATGACGAAGATTTTGTACTGCTCAAGAGCGACGGCATACCGACGTATCATTTTGCACACGTAGTAGACGATTACCTTATGGGAACGACACACGTTATCAGAGGTGAAGAGTGGTTGCCGTCCTTGGCGAAGCATATAATGCTTTTCAGATATCTGAATCTCAAATTACCTAAGTTTATGCATATAGCACAGCTTATGAAGATGGAGGGGAATTCAAAGAAGAAGCTTTCAAAGAGAGACAACGGTGCGGCTGTATCGGATTACAGAGAGAACGGCTATCCGCCTGTTAGCGTAAACGAATACGTTATGACGCTTCTCAATTCAAACTTTGAGGAGTGGAGAACTGCAAATCCCGATAAGTCATATCTTGATTTTCCGTTCTCAATAAAAAAGATGAGTACATCCGGGGCTTTGTTTGATTTCGATAAACTAAATGATGTAAGTAAGAATGCGATATCGAGAATGACTGCCGAGCAGGTATACGGGGGCGTAACGGAATGGGCAGACGAATATGACAAAGATTTTGCGGAGTTGCTGAAAGCTAACCCCGAATATGCAAAAAGAATACTTGCAATAGGCAGAGGCGGAAAGAAACCGAGAAAGGATTTTGCCGTATGGAAAGACGTTAAGCCTTATATGTCGTATTTTTATGACAGCTTATTTGAGGCAGAAGCTGAGATGCCGACGCAGTTTGCAAAGGAAGATATAAAGTCGATATTTGAAGCATTTGCCGAAAGCTATGATGAAAACGACGACAACGGCGTTTGGTTTGACAAGATAAAGGCGGTAAGCGAAAAGTATGGTTTTGCATCGGATATGAAGGAATACAAGGCGAATCCCGATAGCTTCAAGGGCAGTGTAGGAGATGTAAGTATGCTTCTCCGTATAGCAGTAACAGGCAGAACAAATTCGCCCGATATGCACGAGATAATGAGAATACTTGGAAAAGAAAGAGTGCTTGCCCGCTTGGAAAAGGCAACTCAAGCACTTTAAGAGGTATAAAATGGACGAAAACACAAACGGCAATTTTATAGAAGAAATAATAGACACCGATCTTAGAGAGGGTGGATATACACACGTACACACGAGATTTCCGCCCGAACCTAACGGATATCTGCATATAGGAAGTGCAAAGGCGATATGGATAAACTATTCTGCGGCAAGAAAGTTCGGAGGACAGTTTAACCTGCGTTATGATGATACGAATCCCGCAAAAGAGGACAACGAATACGTTGTTTCGATATTGGAAGATTTGAAGTGGTTGGGAGCAGAACCCGACGGCGGTATATATTACGGCTCGGATTATTTTGACAAGTGCTATGAGTTTGCAATAAAGCTTATCAAAGACGGTAAGGCATACGTATGTGACCTTTCCGCAGACGAGATGCGTGAATACAGAGGTACGTTGACAAGCCCCGGAAAGAACAGCCCGTACAGAGACAGAACTCCCGAAGAGAACCTTGACTTGTTTGAAAGAATGAAATACGGTGAATTTGAGGACGGAACGAGAACTCTGCGTGCGAAAATAGATATGGCGTCTCCGAATATGAATATGAGAGACCCTGCGATATACCGTATAGTTCACACACACCATCACAGACAGGGAGATAAGTGGTGTATATATCCTCTTTACGATTTTGCACACCCTATTCAAGATGCTCTTGAGGGAATAACCCATTCGCTCTGCTCTATAGAATTTGAGAACCACAGACCTCTTTACGAGTGGGTTATAGATAATATCGGTTTTGAATCAAAGCCGAAGCAGAGAGAATTTGCAAGACTTAACGTAACTTATACCGTAATGAGCAAAAGATATCTTCGTAAGCTCGTAGAGACGGGGATAGCAGACGGTTGGGACGACCCGAGACTTCCGACGCTTTGTGCACTCAGAAGAAGAGGCTTTACACCTTCGTCGATTATAGAGTTTGTAAAAAGAGCAGGTGTTGCGAAGGCATATAGCTTAGTTGATATAGAGCTTCTTGAATATTGCTTGAGAGAAGAGCTGAATATGTCAGCACAGAGAAGGATATGCGTTACAGAGCCTATAAAGGTAGTTATTACGAACTATCCCGAGGACAAGGTTGAATATTTTGAACTGCCAAATAATCCCAATGATGAGAATGCGGGAACGAGAAAAGTACCGTTTACAAGAGAGCTTTATATAGAAAAGAGCGATTTTGCGGAAGTACCTCCTCCTAAGTTTTTCAGAATGAAGCCCGACGGCGAAGTAAGACTTATGGGCGGTTATATCGTTAAATGCAACGAGGTAATTAAGGACGAAAAAGGCGAGATAAAAGAGATAAGATGTACGGCTGACATTGAGACGGGTAACGGTAACCCCGTTGACGGAAGAAAGATAAAGGGAACTATACATTGGGTATCGGCAAAGTACGCTTTTGATACGGACATAATGCTTTATGACAGACTGTTTACAGAGGCTGATATGAACAATATGCCCGAAGACAAGACTTATGACGATTATCTTAATCCTGATTCCGTAAAGAAGCTGACAGGCTGTAAGGCAGAGCCGTCGCTTAAGGAAGCGAAGATAGGGGACAAGTTCCAATTTGTCAGAATGGGATATTATACGCTTGATTCTAAACACGGAAATACGTTTAACAGAATAGTATCATTAAAGGATAGCTACAAGGTAAAGAATTAAATAAAAGGCGGTACAGAGGAAATGAAAGATTACAGATTTAATACGAAATGTATACAAGGGGTATACGAGCCAAAGAATGGCGAACCGAGAGTTATGCCAATAGTGCAGAGCACGACATATAAATATGAATCCAGCGAACAGATGGGAAAACTGTTCGACCTTGAGGAGACGGGATATTTTTACACTCGACTTGCAAATCCGACCTGCGACTATACGGCAGGAAAGATAGCTCAGCTTGAAGGCGGTGTAGGTGCGATGCTGACCTCGTCGGGACAGGCGGCAAGCTTTTATTCGGTATTTAATATATGCAGATGCGGAGACCATTTGATAAGCACTTCTGCTATATACGGCGGGACGTTCAATCTTTTCGACGTAACCTTGAGACAGATGGGAATAGACGTAACTTTCGTATCTCCCGATGCAAGCGAAGAAGAGCTTATGGCGGCATTTAAACCTAACACAAAGGCGGTGTTTGCCGAAAGCCTTTCCAACCCCTCTCTTGTGGTGCTTGATATAGAACTTTTTGCAAAGTGTGCACATGCTAACGGAGTACCGCTTATAATAGACAATACGTTTCCCACGCCGGTTAATTGCCGTCCGCTTGAACACGGAGCAGATATTGTTGTTCATTCGACAACCAAATATCTTGACGGACACGCAACGGCACTTGGCGGCGTAGTTGTTGACGGCGGTAAGTTTGATTGGCTTGCAAATGCAGAGAAATTTCCGGGACTCACCCAGCCCGACGAATCATATCACGGTATGGTGTATGCGAAGGACTGCGGGAATGCGGCATATATAACAAAAGCGACAGCTCACCTTATGAGAGACCTTGGCTCAATGCAGTCTCCGAATAATGCTTTTTTGCTTAACCTTGGACTTGAGACGGTATTTTTACGAGTAAAGAGACATTGCGAGAATGCACTTGAGGTTGCGAAATATCTTGAAGCCCACGATAAGATAACTTGGGTAAACTATCCGGGACTTGAAGGCAACAAGTATTATGATTTAGCTAAGAAATATATGCCTGACGGAACATGCGGCGTAGTATCTTTCGGAATAAAGGGCGGAAGAGAAGCGGCGACGAAGTTTATGGATAGCTTGAAGCTTGCGGCAATAGTAACCCACGTAGCAGATGCAAGAACATGCGTACTCCACCCTGCAAGTACGACACACCGTCAGCTTTCGGACAAACAGCTTGAAGAGGCAGGAGTAGGCTCCGACCTCATCAGATTTTCTGTGGGAATAGAAGATGCGGCTGACATAATTGAAGATATCGAACAGGCTTTGGCACAGGTATAATCAATAACACTAAAATCTATTAAATAGTTCTAATAACCGCACAGTAAAAACACGGTATACGACAGAAAATAAAACATAAAAAAGCAGAGCGAATGATAAGCCCTTCAAAAGATAGACACTTTTGGAGGGCTTATCAGAAAAACTCTGCTTTTTATTTTTCAAAAACAATTGTTTTGAGTGCGTTATAAAAGACGTCAAGCTCGGAGAAGGTATTGAAATAGGAAAATGAGACTCTGACTGCACCTTTATTAGTGTTGAGTTTTTTGTGGACAAGAGGGGAGCAATGAAGTCCCGCACGAACACAAATACCGCTGTCATTAAGCTTATCCGCCACCGTGTCCGAATCCATATTGTTGATATTGAAAAGCAAGCATGAGCTTTCATGCAGGTCGGGGTAATAAACTGTGGTATCGGGAAGACTATTTACAATATCGACAGCACGGTTGTATAGATTACACGTATGCTCAAAAATAGAGGCTTCCGTTCTTGCGTTGACAAATTTGATACCCTCGGCAAGACCTGCGATTCCGGGGGTGTTAAGCGTACCGCCTTCGAAACGCTCGGGTAAGATATCGGGCATTTTTTTATCAGCCGAGTTAAAGCCGTTGCCGCCGTAGATAAAGGGGGATAATTTTGATAAAAGTTTTTCGTTTGCGTATTTGTCGTTGAAAATAACAAAGCCTGTTCCTTGAGGGCCGTAAAGACCCTTATGCCCGGGACAGCAAAGAGCATCAATGTTGCAATTTGGAATGTTGATAGAATGAGATCCCGCACTTTGTGCTCCGTCAACAATAAAAGTGATGCCGAATTTTTTGCAAAGCATGCCTATTTCATAGATGGGAAGCGTAATACCGCAGACGTTTGAAACGTGTGTACAGATAAGAATTGACGTATTTGAGTGCATTTTCAGTTTAATAGAATGAATAGTATTATTTATATTGTAAGGATCAACGTTAAAAATATCGTAGTCGATACCGAATTTAGAAAGTGATGCGACCGTTCGGTAGACAGAGTTATGCTCTATATCGCTTATAAGGATATGCGACTTTTTTTTTGCAAACGCATTCAGGGCGATATTGATAGCATAGGTGGTGTTTTGTGTAAAGACTATGTTGGTGGGATTATCGGTACCGAACATTTTTGCAAGGAGCTCACGGCACTCATAGATTTTTTCTGCGGCACGGATAGAAAGGGAATGACCGCTTCTGCCGGGGTTACCGCAATATGATGACATACAGCTGATTATTTCGTTTACGACGGCGGGCGGTTTGGGAAAGGTAGTGGCGGCATTGTCAAAGTATATCAAAAAAAATCACCTCAGTATTTCGGAATAGGGTATACCCGCATTATCGAGAAATGAAAGTGCGGCGGGAACGTCTTTGCAGTTTAGTTCGAGGCCGTACGCACAGCCCTTTTTGGTTGTATTCGGCTGAAGCTTAACAATTTTTGTACTCAGTCCGTTATTAGACAGATATTTTTCGCTCCGAATAGCGTGATTAACGGAGCTTATAGCAATTATACATTTTTTCATTATTTACTTTAAACCTCCTTCACTACAGTTTATGAAGGAGATATTTTTTTGCTAATAATAGAAGATATAACTATAATTCACATAAAGTAAGCAAAATCTTTGCCTTGCCCTACGGGTAGCAAAGCGTTACCAATGTATTAAAT
>JAZOUV010000085.1:0-2055 GCA_045658315.1 Eubacteriales bacterium | reverse complement strand
TTATATATATGTGCTGATTCTATGTTTTGTCCTTTATTTTCTGTTTTTTAAATTTTTTTATCATATTTCCTTGCGTTTTTGCCTTCTCACGCGGTTTATGTGGCGTTCAAAATCACCGCTTGTTATCAGCTCTGCCAAAACCAGCTGTTCAAATGCAGGTACGGGACAGGTATAAAATCCCACTTTTTTGTCAAATATCTCTATACAATTTTTTGGCAATACCATATATCCCACACGCAACGACGGACTGACAGTCTTTGAAAACGTATTCATATATATAATATTGTTACCGTCTGCCAGTGAAAATACGGTTTCCTCGGGCTTCCTTGATAAAGTAAACTCCGACTCAAAATCATCTTCTATTATGTATTTGTTTTGAGTCGATGCCCAATATAAATATTCTTTTCTCTTCGTTGCCGTCGCGGTTACACCGCTTGGGAAGCTTCGATAAGGGGAAATATGCAAAACCGAGGCTGACGTTCTCGCAAGTTCTCTGCTATCTATCCCGTCGCGACCTAAAGTTAACATATCAAGCTCGACACCGTTCACTTTGTATATCTGTTCTATTTTTTCATACGACGGCTTTTCGATTGCGTATATACGGTCTCGCCCCAACATTGTTACGACCATACCGTATAGATATTCAGCACCCGAACCGATTACTATTTGACTTGGCGTAGCGTATATACCTCGGCTTCTTACAAGATATTTTGAAATGGCGGTACGAATTTCGTTGCACCCCGTATTCGTGGTTTTGGTAAATATGCTTTCTCCGTAGTCGTTTAATACCTTACGCATAGCCTTTGCCAATACCGAAAACGGAAATGCGGACTTGATTTCACTGTGTTTGACTTTACTCTCCGTATAGCTTTTTTCTAAAACATAGTCAACGGCGAAAAAATCGGTTTGTCTGTATATTACAAAATATCCGCTTCTCTCTTTTGGCTCAATATATCCTTCGTCGCACAAAAGAGTGTACGCGTGTTCTACGGTTATGACACTTACTCCGGCTTCATCGGACAGTAATCGCTTTGACGGTAATTTCGTACCAAACGGATATACACCGTCTATTATGTCTTTTCGAATCTGCTCGTATATTTGCAAATATGCGCTTTTTTCAGCCTTTTGGTTTATAAAATATTTCATCTGGTCCTATAAAATACTCCTGTTCTGAATATTTTTATATATCCAGTTTTATTGTACAATAAAGCAACCGATTAGTCAAGGAGATTTTTTACTATGAAAACAAACAATTCCATACGAAAGTTAGTATTGGCGTCGCTTTTTGCCGCACTTACTTTTGTTGCAACGCTGATTCATATACACGTTCCCGGTATGCAGACAGGATATGTGAATTTGGGAGATACACTCGTTATTATATCTTCACTCCTTTTAGGTCCCGTTTACGGCAGTCTTGCCGGGGGAATAGGTTCTGCTTTTACAGATTTAATTCACGGATACGTTGTTTACATTCCCGCTACCTTTATTATAAAAACACTTATGGGCGTTGCAGCATTTTACGTTTACAAAATGCTGTCGAAGAATAAAGATAGTTATAAAGTGTTTGCCGTATCGGTCGGCGGAGTAGTTGCAGAAGCTATAATGATATTGGGTTATCTTTTCTACGAAGGTCAGTTTATGGTAGGATACGCGGGTGCTATAGTCGGTATTCCCGGTAACTGCATACAAGGCATCTTCGGTGTTGTCGGCGCTGTATTGCTACTTAAAGTCTTGAAAAAGTCGAAGATTATTGATATGATATAAAAAAAGCGCCCAAAAAATGCAATTTGCAGTTTTTTGGTGCTTTTGTACAATTTTTGACAAAGTTTTTATATAATTATGTCGACTAAACATATTGATTTTTATTGTAGATATGATATAATTAATTATATTAAAATTGCATAATCCGCTAAATGAAGCTTGCAGGAAAGTCGAAAAAGCATTTCGTGCCGAAGGAGTAAACCTCTCAGGAGTCTGTTTCAAACGGATAAGACTGTAAGCGGATAGCACTCCGGAGAATCCCTTGCTCCAACAGGAGCTGTCGGGTGCCGAAGG
>JAZOUV010000084.1:0-21237 GCA_045658315.1 Eubacteriales bacterium | reverse complement strand
ATTATTCCCACTCGATCGTGCCCGTAGGTTTAGGTGTCAAATCATAAAGAACACGGTTTATACCTTCGACCTCTGCGGTAATACGGGCAGTAATCTTATGAAGAAGTTCATAGGGAATTTCTTCAATTGTAGCTGTCATAGCATCACTTGTGTTTACGGCACGGATAATAGCAGGCCAACCCTCATATCGTTTGTCATCTCTCACACCAACGCTCTTCATGTCGGGTACAGCTATGAAGTACTGCCATACTTTACCTGCAAGTCCGCTGTTGTCAAATTCTTCGCGGAGTATCGCATCTGCCTCGCGGAGAGCTTCAAGTCTGTCTCTGGTTATTGCACCAAGACATCTTACACCGAGACCGGGACCGGGGAAGGGCTGACGGTAAACCATGTTGTGAGGAAGTCCGAGTGCATCACCTACAACACGAACTTCGTCTTTATAAAGAAGACGTACAGGTTCTACAAGCTCAAATTTAAGATCTTCAGGAAGTCCGCCTACATTGTGATGTGCTTTAACGCCTTTAGATTCAATAATATCGGGGTAAATAGTGCCCTGTGCAAGGAATGAAACACCGTCAAGTTTGGATGCTTCTTCGGCAAATACGTTGATGAACTCGTTGCCGATTATCTTACGCTTCTTTTCGGGATCTGCCTCACCCTTAAGCAAATCGAGGAAACGCTCTGTTGCATCAATGTAGATGAGGTTTGCATCAAGCTCTTTTCCGAACACTTCGATAACCTGTTCGCTTTCACCTTTACGCATTAATCCGTGATTAACGTGTACACAGATAAGCTGTTTTCCTATAGCCTTAATGAGTAATGCAGCAACAACGGAAGAGTCAACACCACCCGAGAGAGCGAGAAGCACCTTTTTGTTTCCAACCTGCTTTTTGATTTCTGAAACCTGCTCCTCTATAAAGGCGTTGGCAAGTTCTAATGTTGTAATACGAGCCATTGATTCGGGACGTTTAACGTTTTGCATAAAATTTCCTCCGTTACTATAATTTATTTTGATTTTACAAATTCGTTTAAATAGAAATCGGAAGTCTTTCCGAGTTCTTCATTAAGATATTCTAAAGTGTATTTTTCGGCAAGAGTGGGTACATCCGAAAACAAATTAGTTCCAAGCCCCAATCTTTCTCCTTCAATTGTACAGCCCATAGCGGCAAGTGTTGTCGGGAACATATCAAAAGGAGTGAACACTCTGTCTTTTGTATTCGCTGTTTCCGCAGCAGAATTAATTATACAGTTATAAATGTGTCTGTTATAGTCTTTGTTGACATTTCTGGAAAAATATGCAGCATCCATACTTGCGTGGTCACCGCAAATTATTACTGTAGTATCTTCATAAAAATCCTGCAGTTTTAACCACTCAACAAAGGCGTATACCTGCTTGCTTGCACAAGCATAAACATTTTCGTATTGTTCATCGTATTTATCGCTGCATAGAGAGCATTTATATCCGTTTACGTGGTGAGTATCAACCGTAAGCATAGTAAACATAAAAGGTTGGTTTCTTGCGGCAATTTTCGGAAGCTCTGCTTTTGCATATTCATACAAATGAAAATCTTCCATACCCCACCAAACCTTGTAGTCCTCGGGGATAATTCCGTCTTTTCTTGCTGAGAAAAGATCATAAACAATATCTGTACCGTGTTGGTAATAGTATTGATCTCTGCCGGCATAATTTCCGTCTGAACCAAACATAACCGCTTGATAATATCCGTTTTCCTTGAGGATATTCTGTAAATTTGTTATTCCCGGAAGAAAAGATGATGTTTTTCCGTATGTATTTCTCTTCATTGGAATACTTAATGGAACGCCGGAGGTTTGAGAGACAATGGAGGCTATTGTCCAAATCGAATTTGTAACAACAGGCCAACCGCCTACATCGAGGTTATGCGAAAAGTTTATGTTTTCTGTAGCCAATTGATACAATTCGGGAATTACGTTATATTCGAGACCTCCGCCTGCATCCATATCAAAAAACGAGGTTTCCATCGATTCAAGAAGAATGTAGATAACATTACGCTTTTCTTCGGGAAATTCTATCGTAACATTGTTCGGTTCAATATATTCGTGCTCATAAATTTTGGTTTTATCGAGTATAGATTTAATATATTGCGGAAAGGAAACCGTAAAAGCGGCAGTTACTAAAAGCGATATAATTAAAACTACAGAAATAAACGAAGACACCTTGTTGGAAAAAGGAAATATATTATATGATTTGTTTTTCCTGATATCTTTCACCACAACCGACTTTTTCGGTCGCCACCAAAACAAGAACATCAGAAATATGAATATTAATACAGCAGGGAGCAGTGCCTTCAACAAATAGCTGTCAATAATACCTTCTTCAACAGCACCGTTATCGGTTGCCAATGTGAATATTATTGCAGAAAAGCCCACATCCCCATACATATTTATGTACCAGACGGCGGAAAGCTCGGCAAGAACCGCAACAAACAAAAATAATCCCGATATTGCGATAAGAGGTTTTTTTCTTTTGTTCATAACATTTTACCTCGTACCGTTGTCTTTATCATCGGACTTCTCGACTCTTCTCTTAGTATCGGAAACGTGAATTCTGAGTCTGTAAAAATAAAATCTTTCAATAAACACTAACAGACAGGCTATAACAGATGATATCACGAGATAAGCCGAAGAATAGCTGAGTTTAATTCCGTTAGCAGTAGAAAGAGGCATAGTCGCCGAGCCGGATAAAACATAAATCAAAAACAGGCTGACTATGTTTACAATCAGAGAATTAGTTATAAAAACAAATAAAAAATTGCGAAGGTATAACCTTTTTTCGAGCAGTCTTTCAAGAGCAAAAACTGAAAAAAGAGGAGGGAATAAAAGACAAATTATTTCTACCATATTTACCTCTAAACAAATTAATCTATTAATTTTCCCCATTATACAACATTTGGCATTTAATTGCAATATATTTTTATAAACATTTTTTTTACAAAAACATTAATACTTTTTGGGGAAAAACTTTAAGTTACAAAATTTGCTTATGAATATTGATTTATTTTTAAAAATAATATATAATTATCAAAACAATATTTTAGGAGTTACCGATAATGGCAAATATAAAAAAGAATTTCTCAGAGCTTATAGGAAGAACTCCGTTGCTTGAAGCAGGAAATTTCGCTAAAGCTGTAGGAGCAAATGCAACAATACTTGCAAAACTTGAAAATATGAATCCCGGAGGCAGTGCAAAAGACAGAGTCGCACTTTCGATGATATCGGATGCAGAAGCAAGAGGCATTCTGAAACCGGGGGCTGTAATAATTGAACCTACAAGCGGGAATACAGGTATTGGGCTTGCGGCTGTGGCTGTTTCTAAAGGATACAAGGTTATCCTTACAATGCCCGAGAGCATGTCAGTTGAAAGACGAAAGCTTTTGAAGGCTTACGGTGCGGAAATCGTTCTTACCGATGCGTCTCTCGGTATGGCGGGGTCAATAGCTAAAGCTGAAGAACTTGCAAAGAATAACCCCAACAGCTTCATTCCCGGGCAGTTTGATAACAAGGAGAATCCCGAAGCACACAAAAAAACAACCGGACCGGAAATATGGAACGATACCGATGGAAATGTTGACATATTTGTCGCAACTGTCGGCACGGGCGGCACACTTACCGGTGCAGGAGAGTACTTGAAATCTAAGAACCCCGATATTAAAATCGTCGCAGTTGAGCCCGCAAGCTCAAATCTTTTGTCCGGCGGAAAAGCAGGTGCACACAAGATTCAAGGTATTGGTGCAAACTTTATACCGGGGGTGCTTAACACAAACCTTTATAACGAAATAATTGCGGTAGAAAATAATGATGCATTTAAATACAGCAAATTATTCGCAAAAACCGAAGGCGTGCTTGTTGGTATTTCGGCGGGGGCTGCTCTTTGTGCGGCAACCGAATTGTCACTACGTCCCGAAAATTGCGAGAAAAATATAGTCGTCGTTCTTACGGACACGGGTGAAAGATATTTGTCAACCGAATTGTTTGAGTGATTTCTTTAAATATATATAAAACTGACACATACTTTTGAAGTGTCAGTTTTTTGCGTAAATTCACAAAATGTTATTTATATTTATTGGAATTTGTTGTATAATATATAAAATCATTAATAGTAAGGTGTGATTTATATTAAAAGGGTATTTGTTATTGTACTTGACAGCTTGGGTATAGGTGAACTGCCTGATGCTGACAGATACGGAGACAAGGGCAGTAATACGCTAAAAACATTATTTAACTCGAAGAAACTTAATATTCCAAATCTTGAAGAATTAGGAATTTTTAATATTGAGGGAAATAACTACACATCAAAAAACAATGCCTATAAGGCTGTTATTGCCCGTATGTCGGAAAAATCTAACGGAAAAGACACAACTGTTGGTCATTGGGAGATTATGGGACTTGTATCCGAGAAGCCATTTCCGACATACCCTAATGGATTTCCGAATGAAATTATAGATAAGCTTGAAAAGCAAACGGGAAGGAAAATTCTTTGCAACAAGCCTTATTCGGGTACACAGGTTATTTGCGACTACGGTCTTGAACACGAAAAAACGGGGGGACTTATTGTATACACATCGTCCGACAGTGTTTTTCAGATAGCTGCAAGAGAAGACATAGTTCCGATAGAAAAGCTGTATGAATACTGTAAAATCGCACGTAACATTCTTGCGGGTGAGCATGCCGTAGGCAGAGTTATTGCCCGTCCGTACATTGGGACACATCCTAACTATACAAGAACAGCTAACAGACACGATTTCTCTGTTGTTCCACCTAAAATGACTGCACTTGATTATTTGAAACAAAGCGGTTTTGATGTCATATCTGTTGGTAAAATAAATGATATATTTGCAGGACAGGGCATCACACGGACAGTTCTCACAAAATCAAACGCCGACGGCATGAAAAAAACGTTAGAAATTGCAAACGAAGAGTTCAACGGACTTTGCTTTGTCAACCTTGTTGAGTTCGACTCACTTTACGGACACAGAAACAATATTGAAGGCTATACAAATGCATTAAATGAGTTTGATTTGTGGCTTGGTGCATTTTTGGAACAAATGCAGAAAGATGATGTGTTGATAATAACTGCCGACCACGGATGCGACCCTGCAACCGAAAGTACAGATCACTCAAGAGAATATACCCCCATGCTGTTTTATGAAAAGAATATTAGTTCGACAAATCTTGGAACAAGAGACGGCTTTGCCGATATCGGAAAGACTGTACTTGACATCTTTGGTGTTGATAATAATATTTGCGGAAACAGCTTCTATAACTTAATAAAGAAGGAAAATCAATGAATAAAAAAGCTTTACTGAAATTTATATATATATTGTACCTAATAGCAATTATTGCCTTTATATTCAGCAATTCCTTGCCTTCTATAAAGGAATCGGCAGAAGCAAGCGGCAGGTTATTAAAGTTTATTAACGGTCTATTGGATGTGTTCCGCATACCGACCATGTCGAGTGATGTGTTTATTCGCAAAGCGGCTCATTTCACTGAGTTTTTTGTGCTCGGCGGCTCGCTTTTCGGTTACACTTTTTTTGACAAAAAGAGTAATTTCACATCTGCCGTAAATTGTGCATTTTTTTCCTGTTTGATAGCTATGGCTGATGAAACTATCCAGTATTTTACAGGAAGGGGCTCTATGTTGCTTGATGTTTGGCTTGACCTTTTGGGGGCGATAACTGCAATTATTATCTTTTATTATATAGGTAAACGCAAGCAAATAAAGAATTCCAGGTAAAAACAAAAAGGAGGGCACTTATATGGATAAAATTCAGGAATATCTTGAAAACAATTTCAAACTTGCATATAAAAGTGTTACTTTTCACTTTAAGCGTTTTGTTTGGTTTTATATCGCCCTCTTCGTAGTTCAAGCACTTCTTGGGATTGTTAGTATATCTTCACACATCAATTCTGTTAATACACGCGTAAATATAGAAGAAAAATATAATTCACACTATGTTTTCTATTATATGAATGCCAATCAAAGATATTATTTAGAAAAGTCTGCAATATATTACTTTAAGGACGAGCATTTTTTTGATATAAAAGAAATTAAGGAATACGGCGATATAAAAGATTATGACTATAAGTGTGATGTTTACATAGCTTTTGCCGACGAGCCGCAAAAAAGTATAGAACGATTTGAACGAAAATATATGCCGGGACTTGAAAAATACGGGGATGTATTCTGTGCTCCCACACCTTTATTTGATCTTGAAAAAAATATTCAAGAGAACAATGCCTTGTATAATTTTTATTTAATAATTGTTGCGGTGTTTTCTTTTGTGCTTCTGAGCATTCTTTACAATATCAGGTCAAACAATTACCGATTTGACTACGGTATATATATGTCTTTTGGAGCAGACAAGAAAAAGCTGTTTAATACATCATTTTGGGAAATGAATGTTATATCACTCCTTACATTCATTCCTGCAATGGCGACTTCTGTAATTTTTAATTATATCATTTCTCTATGCTGGGATATTTCTTTCGCGATAAATTTGATTGATTGCTTGAAAGTTATTATTCTTACAGTTGCTATAAACTCCTTGGCGGTCTTGTTGGTCATAACCAAAACAGCTTTAAAAGCACCGATTTCGCTTATTGTATCAAAAGATAATTCCAATTTCGTTTATTCTCCCAGAGTCTCGGTTGATCTCTTTGCAAAAAAGCCTCTGAAAAAACTGGCGAGGCTAAGTATGCAGAGATATGCAAAGTACTATACTGTATTGATAATTTCGAGCGTGTTATTCGCATCATTGTTTGTGTGCGGTGTTTTTTGTATAGGTCTTTATTCGGAAAAAACATATTCGGATAGACCGCAGTTTGAGGTTACTTTTACGGGAAAGAATGATTATACGGAGAAAGATAGGGAATATTTCCTTGAATTTGACGGAATAAAAGGCACATACAAAGAATTAAGTACTCCGGTTATGGGAGTTTACGGGCATATTCTTGTTCCTAAAAGCAACACCAAAATAACAGCCAACCGACTTGAGTATGACGACGAGTATTATGCTATGGATAATGTGGATTATTGTGCCGCGGATAAAGAGGTTGTAGAATATCTTAAGACACAAAAATATTCAGGCGATCTTACAAGTATATTAACTCAAGAAAATACCGTAATAATTTCAGATTCTTTTAATAATGCAACGCATTTTAATTTCAAACCGGGCGATAAAATAAAACTTGCCGATTTCTATACACGTACCGAAGAACCCGATTTTATGTTACAGGGGAAAGATCTCTTGCGGGAAAGACTAAGGTGTTATGTATTTCTTTATGAAGAAGTTACCGTGGGCGGTGTAATACATGATAATGGTTCAAAAAATCTAAAGCTTTATATGAACAACGAAATGTATGAAGAAAAAACAGATCGTTATGTAAATTACAAACAAGTATATTTGTTTGCCGATGAAAGTATGACACCATCGGAAACAGAAAAGCTTTATGCAAGTATTTTAAAAATAAATCAGCTCCAGTTTAGACAAAGCGACAATTCAGTTGACGTGTTTGTGAAAAACTTATACACGGATGTATATAAAGAAAATGCAAAATATACACGCTTCGGCTTGAAGTTGTTTGCCGTTTCAGCTCTTATTTTGAGCGTTTCATCAATCATTTGGTTTTTCTCGCAAATGCTGTTTTATGGTAAGCGGAGCACGGAATTTACGTTCTTGCGTGCGGTGGGGCTTACGCAGAAGGATGTAAAGAAAATGTTCTTGCATGACTCTGCAGTTCTGTCATTTTTAGGTTTGATTTGTTACACCGTTCTTTCTTTTCTGTTCTGTTTCGGTGTATATAGACTGATGAACTCATTCTTGTTCGTGTACGAGTTCAGATACAGTTTCGATATTTCCGTAATTGCGTTAATAACAGGAGCCGTCGCCACGGTAGTATCGGCATTTTTATCAACTTATATTACATATTTTTCGTATAAATCAAAAAATCGTACAGCAGTCCCCGAAGTATAAGAAGAGGTGAAATGTTATGTTTATTCTTGAAACAGACGAAGTAATAAAACAGTATAAACAGTATGATGCGACCATCAATGCTGTCGATAGAGTATCTCTGAAAGTAAAAGACGGCGAATTTATTGCAATAATTGGCTCATCGGGCTCGGGAAAGAGTACTTTTTTGAATCTTTGTGCAGGTCTTGACAGACCGAATGCGGGGAAG
This sequence comes from Eubacteriales bacterium, assembly GCA_045658315.1. GTDB lineage: Bacteria > Bacillota > Clostridia > Oscillospirales > CAG-272 > RGIG1995. The sequence goes on along the minus strand of JAZOUV010000084.1, from coordinate 13,017 downwards.
ATTAAAATCAGGGGTAACGATATAGCAAAGATGAATGCAGATGAATTAGCGAAATTTCGAGGCAGGTTTATGGGAGTTGTTTTCCAAAAGCATAATCTTCTTCCTCAATTCACGGCACTTGAGAATATTGTTATACCTGCCATAATGTGCGATCAATCTGGGTACAGATACGAAGAACATTTGAAAAAGCTTGTAAAATCATTGAATATTGAGGATAGATTACATCATTTGCCGAGTGAGCTTTCAGGAGGCCAGCAACAAAGAGTTGCAATAGCAAGAGCGTTGATAAACCGTCCGCAGATCCTTTTTGCTGACGAGCCTACAGGTAATCTTGACAGGCAAAACGCCGATGAGGTTCTCAAACTTTTGCTTAATCTGAAAAAACAAATCGGACAGACCCTCATCATTGTTACCCACGATATGAGTATTGCCGAAAGAGCAGACAAGATCTATAAAATGGATAACGGGAAAATGATTTTGTTTAAGGACGAAAGCGGTTACAGGCGAAACTGTTTTGAAAAACAATCACAATTTGAAACTATGTAAAACACAGATAAAAGCCCACCCGAGATACGGGTGAGCTTTTTGTTTTTACAATCAGTCAATTGAAGTATCAAGCTTGAATCTGAGGATCTTGCGAAGTGTATTTTTTGGGAATTCTTCTTCTCTTACTTTAAGAATACCGATTTTCTTGTAGGGAACTGCGGTTCTGTTATATTCGTTTACATACTCCTGCAGGTATGCCTGAACATCTTCAATATTATTCTTTTCGATATAGTCTTTGTCGGGGAATACTTCGGCAACAATCTTGTTGTTTTCAACGCCTCGTTTGCTCTGACCCTCGTATACTATTATATCAACAACTCCGGGAACAGATGCAAGCTCGGTTTCTATCTCTTCGGGATATACGTTCTTTCCATTGGAAAGAATGATGAGGTTTTTCTTTCTTCCGGTTATAAACAACGCACCGTTTTTATCAAATTTACCGTAGTCGCCCGTTCTGAAGTAACCGTCTTCCGTAAACGCTTCTTTGGTTGTTTCTTCATCCTTGTAATAACCGAGCATTACGTTTGGTCCCTTAACGCAAATTTCACCCGCTCCGTCTTCTCCGGGATCATCAATACGCACGTCACAGATATTAAGAGGGAAGCCTACACTGCCGGTAACAACCCATTTACTGTGGTTTACAGCAATAATGGGGGCACATTCGGTTATACCGTAACCGTTAAGCACGGAAATGCCGATACCGTCAAAAAATTCTATGATTTCTTGGCTGATGGGTGCACCGCCCGAAATAACCATTCTTGTTTCGCCGCCAAACGCTTCAAGAATTGCTTTGAAGAGTGTTCTGCGGCGGTCTATGCCGATTTTACGTAAACCGTTACTTACTTTGATTGCATTTTTTACAAACTTTTCTTTGCCTTGGTCTTTTATGTTTGACATTATTTTTCTGTAGAAGGTTTCAAGATAAAGAGGAACAAGTACGATATGACCGGGCTTTTGTTCTTTAAGCTCTTTTTGGATATACTTTATACCTGCAGAAAGATAAATTTCACTGCCTATTGATGTTTGACCGAGAATGGCAACGCTTGATCCGTATGTGTGGTGAGGGGGAAGGAGTGCTATTGTGTGCTTTTGAAAATCCATGTAGGGAATTATGTCAGCAAGGTCTGAAAGAACTGCTGTCTGCGAAAGCATAACGCCCTTACCTTTACCCGTTGTACCCGACGTGAACACAAGCAAAGAAAGTACATCCGGATCGGGATCGTTATCGAAATAAGAGGTATCTCCCTCAGCAATACGCTTTTTACCGGATTCAACGAGTGTTTTTATAGTGTTTTCTTCTTCGCCTTCAAGGATAATTAAATCATTTATCCCTGATATGTTTTTAATAGCTTCACCTTTTTCAGCTATATCTTTGCCAACAAACATAGTAACAACATCAGCTTTTGTTGCGGTATCCGAAATGTCTTCTGCAGTCCATTCCGGATCAATGGGGACAAGAACGCTTCCTATAGATAAGGTTGCCCAATAAACAAGTATCCAAGGGTAAGTCAGTTTTCCGATAACAGTAAGATGCTTTCCTTTGTAGCCTCTTGCAATAAATTCTGTCGCAAGGGCTCTGACGTCGTCACGCATTTCTTCGTATTTAACTTTTACGATATCTTTGTCTCTCGGGTTTACTCTGTATGTATAAACGTACTCACCTTTATACATATCACCAACCTTTTCAACAAGGTCTTTAACGTTAGCAAATTCAATCTTTTCTCTGAGTTTAGTGTTTTTCATCAAATTAATTCTCCTATTGATTTTTTATAATTAGGTTTGGTATTCACAAAACAAGGATAATCTAGAGAGTCATTTTATATACAGTATACCTTGTTATTTTCTTAATGTCAATAAAAACCACAAAAGATTTTGATTTGTCAACAAGTTTTTTGTTTTTGCTTGTTTTTTTGAATTGATAAAATATCATTTAAACAAAAAGATGAGTTTAGAGGTATTATTTTGTGGGTGTTATTTTTTTGATTTGTGAGAAAATATACTTGAAACTATAAATTAAAGGAGTGATTACAATAATAAAAACGAGGTTTATTTCATTTGTTACTATCGTTCTTTTTTTATGTTCGCCGTTTTTTTGCAAGGCTGAAAGCTGGAGTATAAACAGAGAAAAAGAGCACAGGCAACCGGCATTAAACAAAGAATTTGAATATATCAGCGAAAACGGAGGTTATTATCTTGACACAACGGTATCCGACGAAAAAAAGGTTATATATTTAACGTTTGATGCGGGGTATGAAAACGGAAATATTGAAAAAATACTTGATATTATGAAAAAGCACGATGCCAAAGGTGCATTTTTTATTCTTGAAAATCTTATAATAAGAAATACCGACCTGGTAAAAAGAATGGCAGAAGAGGGACATCTTGTGTGTAACCATACGGCGAAACACCCGGATATGACTAAAATAACTGACATTGAGACGTTTAAAAGCGAGTTAGATAAATTAGAGTCAATTTATACTGAGTATACCGGACTTAAACTTGCTCCGTATTACCGTCCGCCCGAGGGTAAATTTAACAGACAGAATCTTGAATGTGCAAATAAATTGGGTTATAAGACGATATTCTGGAGTTTTGCTTATGCTGACTGGGATAACAATAAACAGCCTTCGGAGGAGTATGCTATCAAAAAAATAACCGAAAATACCCATAACGGAATGGTTGTATTGCTTCACCCGACATCTGCCACAAATGCAACAATTCTCGACCGTGTATTAACTTATTGGGAAAATGAAGGGTACAGGTTCGGAACGTTGGATGAATTGACATGCAAAAAATAAAGCTACTCCCACTCCTGTTTTTTTGTGTTGTTTGTGTTATGTTCGTTTCAGCAGAAGAGCCGAAAAAAATATATAAATCAGTTAACAATGATGAAATGAAAATCGCTCTTTCTTTTGATGACGGTCCACACCCGGTACACACTGTCGAAATATTGTCAATATTAAAAAAGCACGATATAAAAGCAACATTTTTTGTTATCGGTGAAAATGCAAATTATTTTCCCGATATTTTGCGTCAGATTGCGGAAGAGGGGCATGAGATAGGAAACCACACATTTACCCATTTGATCGTCAATAAAGCCGACAAAAAAACGCTCCAAAACGAAATCAAACAAAGCCACGATGATATATTGAAAATATGTGAGTATGACGTAAAGCTTTTTCGACCGCCCGGTGGTGCAATAAATAAAGATGTAACGGAAACAGCAAATTCGCTTGGATATAAAATAGTGCTTTGGAATATCGATACAAGAGATTGGGCACACAGCTCTGTTGAAAAAATCACAAAAAATGTAGTATCAAATATAAAAAGCGGATCTATTGTTTTGTTTCACGATTATATATCAAACGACTCACCTACACCGGAAGCATTGGAAAAAGTTATTCCTCTTCTGAAAGAAGAAGGTTATAATTTTGTAACAGTTGGGGAACTTATAGAAACAGACAAGAAAACAAACGCCAAATAAATCAAAAAAGCATCACATATTTGTGGTGCTTTTTGATATATTATTCCCCGAATATAGAATATCACACATGGCATAATGCATATTTTATAGTAAAACAAAAAATGGGGTGGTTATTATAAAAAAACTATTGAAAAAAACTCTGACTTTTATATTGGTATTATGTATGCTCGTTCCTTTTATGTCTGTTTCTGCGGAAAGTGAGACACACACTACCGATTTAAACCTCAATTGCGAGAGTGCGATACTTATGGAAGCGGCAACGGGGACGGTTCTTTATGAGCAAAATGCGGATGCTGCTTTACCACCAGCATCGGTAACGAAAATAATGACTCTTCTTTTGGTTATGGAAGCAATTGACAGCGGAAACTTAGCGTTGACCGATACATTGCAAGCGAGCGAATACGCATCTTCGATGGGCGGTTCGCAAGTGTTTATTGAACCCGGAGAGACAATGACCGTAGAGGACTTGCTTAAGTCGGTAGTTGTTGCATCGGCGAATGATGCGGCAGTTGTTTTGGCAGAAAACATTGCCGGAAGTGTTGAAGGATTTGTTGATAAAATGAATAACCGGGCAAAAGAATTGGGAATGACAAACAGTGAATTTGAAAACCCTACCGGACTTGACGATAATACCATAAGGCACGTTACAAGTGCAAGAGATATTGCTGTTATGTCGAGGGAACTGTTGAAACATGAAACTATTCTAAATTATACTAATATTTGGATGGATACGATAAGAAACGGTGCTTTCGGTCTGACAAACACTAACAGACTTATAAGATTTTATAACGGTGCTAACGGACTCAAAACCGGTTCGACGTCAAAGGCTAAGTTTTGCATATCGGCAACTGCAAAACGCAACGGTATGCAGCTTATAGCGGTTATAATGGCATCACCGACACGCGACACCAGAAATGAATGTGCAAAAAAACTACTCGATTATGGCTTCGCTAATTATTCTGTTTCAGAGTTTGAAGAGGGCACAGCCGGGCACATTCGCGTGTTAGGCGGCGTCAAGGATGAGATAGTTACATATTATCCCGCACTATCTCTGCTTGTCGGTAAAGGACTTGACAAACAAATAGAAAAAAGGGTTGTAATTCCCGATTCGGTTTCAGCACCGGTAGAAGCCGGATGTAAGCTTGGAGAAATTGTTTATACGTTAAACGGGATTGATATTGGAAAAGTTGATATTACAGCAGGGGAGACGATAGCGAGGCTTTCTTATTGGGAGGCAATCGGAAGACTTTTGAAAAAATTTTTAATTATTTAAAAAAAATACAAAAAAGTATTGAAAAGAACAAAGATTAATAGTATTATATTAATATAAAAACTCGTGGAGGAAGGATAAATGCTTAAACTCAATGACAAATACCTAAACGGCTTTGTTTCTAAAGAAGAGCTCGAAGCAATTCAGCCCGAAGTTACAAAAGCTGACGACACGCTGATGAACAAAAAAGGGGCAGGGAATGATTTTCTTGGGTGGATTGATCTGCCCGTTGAATATGACAAAGAAGAATTTACGCGGATTCTTTCGGCTGCCGAAAAAATCAAAAAATCTTGTGATATTTTTGTTGTTATCGGTATCGGAGGCTCCTATCTCGGTGCACGTGCCGCTATTGAATTTGTAAAGAGTCCTCTTTACAATTCACTGCCTAAGGATACACCTGATATATATTTTGCAGGAAATAGCATCAGCTCTTCTGCTATGGCTGAGTTGCTTCAGCTCTGTGAAGGCAAAGATATATGCATAAATGTTATTTCTAAATCCGGTAAGACAACCGAACCCGCAATTGCTTTCAGAATTTTCAGAAAACTTCTTGAAGAAAAGTATGGCGAAGAGGGTGCAAAGGACAGAATTTTTATTACAACTGATAAGGCTAAGGGTAAGCTTAAAGAGTTATCTGACGAAAAAGGTTACGAAACATTTGTTGTTCCGGATGATATAGGCGGCAGATATTCTGTCCTTACTGCCGTAGGTCTTCTTCCTATTGCCGTTTCGGGTGCCGATATCTCTGCTATGATGCAGGGTGCTGCCGATGCAAGAAAGGCATTTTGCGAAACAGATATCAACAAAAACGACTGCTATAAATATGCGGCTATCAGAAACATTCTTTATCGCAAGGGCAAGAAGATAGAAGTGTTAGAAACTTATGAAAGTGCACTTCAAATGACTACAGAATGGTGGAAACAACTTTACGGCGAGAGCGAAGGCAAGGACAACAAGGGTATTTTCCCCGCATCCGTCACATTCTCTACAGACCTTCATTCGCTTGGTCAGATTATTCAGGAAGGCGAAAGAACCCTCTTCGGAACGATTATTGACGTTAAAGAATCGAAGCACACTGTTGTAATTCCCGATGACCCCAGAAATCTTGACGAACTTAACTTCATAAGCAATAAGACTATGGATTATGTGAACCACACAGCTTTTGTTGCAACTGCTTTGGCTCACAATGACGGTGGTGTTCCCAACATTGTTGTTGAAATCGACAAGAGGGATGAATATAACTTTGGTTATCTTGTTTACTTCTTTGAAAAGGCTTGCGGCATTTCAGGTTATATTCTTGATGTAAATCCTTTCGATCAACCGGGTGTTGAAGGCTATAAGAACAACATGTATGCTCTTCTTGGTAAACCGGGTGCAGAACATGACAAGCGACGCAAAGAATTAGAAGCAAGAATTTATTAATTTTTTTGGTTAAATACTTGCAAATATAACATTTTTATTGTATAATGATTACAGAAACTACTTAATTGGTTTTGAATTAATTTGGATAAAGGTGTACGGGAAACGGTGACTTCCCGTATATCTTCCCCAAAAAATAATTTGATAGTCACCGGGAAAATGGAGTACATATGTTGAAATTAATCGTTGGCGTTAAAGGCACAGGCAAAACAAAAACTCTCATTAATATGGCAAATGCCTCTCTTCAATCCATAAAGGGATGTGTAGTTGTTATTGAAAAGGGAACAAAGCTTACGCATGAAATAAAAAACACAGCGAGACTTGTAAACACAGAAGAATACGGAATTAAAGATGCTCATATGCTCTATGGTTTTGTTGCCGGCATGTATGCAAGTAACTATGATGTATCAAACGTTTACATTGACTCTGCTCTCAAAATCTGCGACAACGACATGGATGAGTTTGTTAAATTTGTTCAGACTGTTGATAAGATGTGTGCAGAACACAACATTGAGCTTGTTATGACTTCTTCTATTCCTGCTGAAGAGGTGCCTGTCGAACTCAAGAGTTATATTGCTTGATCAGAAAAAATTTAACCATCTTCTTGTTTTTTCAAGAAGGTGGTTTTTTTAGACAAGCATTAAATAAGTCAAAAAACAGGCTTTTTCATACATTTTTAATATACAAGTTTTTTTGAGGCTTTGGATAACGGAAAATCAAAGCCATATAAACTAATACAGTTAAGGTAATACGAAGAACTAAATTAATATTTGATGTAAAGCTTGTTATATTTAGACTATTAAAAAGAAATACGACTCCGCCCGTCGATATTATTATACAAGCAATAGGTTTTAGTACAAATTTAATTATTGAAAACTCGGGTTGGCTGATTTTCACAAGCCTCATCAAAGACATTCCGCAGTTTAATATTTCACAGATAAATATCGCGGCAACATAGCCCTTGACACCAAAATGCGGTACAAGAAAATAAACTAACAGAACACTCAAAAATGCATCGGCAATATTGATTTTCATTGAGTGCAGTTGTTCATTCAAGCCTTTCAAAATACCGTCTACGGCACCGTCAAGATACATAACCGTTATCAAGGGTGCAAATAGTCTTATATATTCATATGCCTCCGATGAATTGTAAAATGCGGTGCTAAGCTCGTATGCGTAACATATAATAATTCCCGCTGCACCGATAGAAAAGAGCAGTGCTAAACGCAGCACCTTGGAAACGGCTCTGTTTATTTTATCATATTCTTTTTTTTCATTGTACGCAGCAAGCTCCGGAACAAGTAATCCCGAAAACGAATAGATAAGACAAGAGGGGAACATGATTATCGGGAAGACCATTCCTTGTATAACTCCGTACACGGACATAGATTGACTGAATGATGAGCCGTTTTTTCTTAATCCAAAAGGAATAAGTAAATGTTCAACAGTTACAAGCCCGGATCTAATATAGGTACTTAGTGCTAAAGGCAAAGATATTCCCAGCAGTTTTTTTGTAAGAAAAGGGTGGACGTCATTTGATTGCAAGGGATGCTTTTTTGCATCTATATACCACAGAAATATATTATATATCAAAGATATAACCTCTGAAATAAGTGTTCCTATTGCCACCGCTATACATGCAAATTCAACGCTTTTCAGTGCAAATATTGATAGAATCTTCACAGTAACAGTAATCTGAGCTATCTGTTCCACAACCATAACCGACGCACTCTTATATACTCGTCTTACAGCAGAAAAATACCCGTTAAAGACCGAGGATAAAGATATAAATGGAAGACTCACTGAGAGGATTCTGACCGCCTTAACTGTTCTGCCGTCTCCGAGAAGGTTATTGCCGATAAAATCGGCTCCCAAACTCACCACGGTCATAGCCGTCAGGGAAAAACACAGTGAATAAAATACACATTTTTGTATTGATTTTTTTATTTCTAAACCTCTGTTATTTGCTAAAGCTTCTGAAATGAGTCTTGTTGCGCCAAAGTTTATTCCGGAGCAGGCAAAGGTTACGGCAAAGCCAAACACCGATTGAACAAGACTGTAGATCCCCATACCTTCGCTTCCCAATTTGTTTGAAATGTATGTATTGAACATTACACCTATCCAGCGAAGAAAGAGGGAAGTGGCGGTCAAGATCAACCCGTTTGTAATAAATTTTTTTAAAGTTTTCATTGAATTCCTCTCGTATATCAGGTATAATAAATATATAGAGCTGTAATTGGTGAATAATTACGGATATGGGAAATATTCTTGATAAATTTACAATATTTTGTGCGATTTGTCTTGACAAAGCGGATATTTTTGTATATAATGATTGTTGTTATGTTTGCAGGAGGATAAGTTTATGATTATTGATATAAACCCTATTCTCAAAGGCGAAAAAACACAGATAGATGTTGAGTACCTTTTAAACATCAAAGACGAGATTGATGATATTGATTTTGCCGAAACTTTCACCGTGAAGGGAACGGTAAAAGATATGGCAGGGTATATAACATTAAAGCTTGAAGCAGATATAAAATACAAAACGAGTTGTGCAAGATGCCTTGAACCTGTATCGGAATCGAGACTTATTGTTTTTGAAAAGACGGTTGTAACCGAAAATACTGAGTTGCAGAATGACGAAAATGATGATTATATTATGTCTAAGGATGGTTTTATCAACGCCGATGACACGTTGATTGAACAAATTCTATTGGAACTTCCCTTAAGACATTTATGTAAAGAGGATTGTAAAGGTCTTTGTCCGAAATGTGGTTGTAATTTAAATAAAAGAAGTTGCAATTGCGATACATCTGTTCCGGATCCAAGGTTTGATATTTTAAGAAAGCTTCTTGAAGATAGTAAAAAGAATTAAAATATATCACATATTTCATCATAGATGAACAGTCAATGAGGAGGTGCAAAATCCATGGCAGTACCAAAGAGAAAAGTATCAAAAGCAAGACGCGATAAGAGACGCTCAAGCACTTGGAAGCTCGATGCTCCCGAAATGGCAAAGTGTCCCAAATGCGGTGAGTATGTTCTTACACACAGAGTATGCCCTGCATGCGGAACATATGATGGCAAACAGGTAATTGACATAAAAGACTAAAGGAAAATTATCCGGCCAGACTGCAGTTATGCCGACAATGTTATCGAAACAAACTCGATTACCTTGTCGGCATATTTTGATTTAAATGCATAAAGAGGAGTGAAACATATGGGTCCGGGAGGAATGCCTCCGCCGATGAGGCCGAATATCGACAAATTAAAACCTAAGAAGCCTAAAAACCTCAAAGATGTTCCAAGGTATCTAAATGAACTTTTGGGGGGATTTTTTGGCAGACTTTTTTATATTTTTATTCTTGTTTGGGAAACTAAAAAGTGGATTTTTTTTGCACTCATATCCATAGCTGCACTTCGCGGTGTTTTGCCTATATTAAACGCATTTATAACGGCACAACTTCTTAACAATTTGGCAAAGGCATACCTTGGAGATGTTGGTTTTGATTCTATAATCTTTTGGCTTGTGCTCCAATTTGTTTACTTGTTTGTAAATAAAATAATCGGATTCCTAGATACAATAGTTACAAGAATATCGGGCGAGCTTGTAACAAATCATATAAAAGTAAAAATCTTAAACAAAGCAAAAGAAGTAGACGTAGGACGGTTTGATGTTCCCGAGTTTTACGAAAAGCTTGAAAACGCCAACAGGGAAGCGAGTATGCGTCCCATTCAAATACTTAATGCAACATTCAATACAGTAAGTAATATTATTACGGTTATAGGGTTTGTAGCTATTCTTTGGGCCATCGGGCCTTGGGTTCCGTTTGTTTTGGCACTTCTTGGTGTTCCAACCGCTATAGTAAATTTTACTTTCAGACGAAAAAATGTTGAATACATGCGTTTCCGCTCAAAAGATCGCCGTCAAATGGAGTACTACTCCGGATTGATGACAAACAAAGACCTTGTAAAAGAGATCCGTTTGTTTGGGCTTTCGGATACTTTTATTGCAAGATTCAAGGCTGTATTCAAAAAATATTTTACCGGTTTGAAAAAACTGATTATAAAAGAAAACACCTGGAATATTTCAATAACAATGGTTACTACTGTTGTAAGCTGTTTATTATTTTTGTACGTCGCCTACAAAGTTACCTTGGGAGAATTACAGATAGGTGATTATTCACTGTATACAGGTGCATTAAATTCGATAACAAGTGGTGTTGCAACGATAATTTCATCCACGGCAACAATTTTTGAAGGTACGCTGTTCATTGAAAATATGATTCGTTTTATGAAGGATAAAAAGAATATCAAGCCAACACTTGCCGAACCGAGAATACCGGACAGACATATTGGTCATACGATCGAATTCAAAAACGTTTCATTTAAATATCCCGAAACAAATAGATATGTTTTAAAAAACATTAACATTCTTCTTAGACCCGGAGAAACAGCGGTTCTGGTAGGTTTAAACGGGGCGGGGAAGACAACACTTATCAAGCTTCTTACGAGGCTCTATGACCCCACAGAAGGCGTCATTTTGCTCGATGGACACGATATAAGAGAATATGACACAGAAAAACTTTATGATATGTTTGGAATCATTTTCCAGGACTTTGGAAAATATGCGGTTTCAGTAAAAGAAAATATTGCTTTCGGACAAGTTGATAAGGATTTAGATGAACAAAACATAAGAGACGCAGCCGAACAAAGCAACTCTTTGCAGTTTATAGAAAAATTGCCAAACAAATTTGAAACACCTCTTATGAGATATTTTGAAGTAAACGGAATCGAGCTTTCAATAGGTCAATGGCAAAAATTGTCTGTAGCAAGAGCTTTTTATGCAGATTCGGATATTTTGATTCTTGATGAACCCACAGCCTCTCTTGATGCTATCGCAGAACAGGAAATATTTAACCAATTCGATGAACTTCGCAAAGATAAACTTACTTTATTTGTGTCACATAGATTGTCGAGTGCAACGACCGCTTCCAAAATAATCGTTTTGATGAACGGTGAGGTGGTTGAGCAAGGAACACATAAGGAGCTTATGGAGATAAAAGGGCATTACTTCAACCTATTCAGCACACAAGCCAAAAGGTATATTACAACTGAAAGTGAGGGTAACAACATAGATGAACATTCCATTTAAACCTGCCGACATTTTATTACCTAAGAAAAATTTTGAAAAATGGTCAGTAATTGCATGCGATCAATTCACAAGCGATATCGGTTATTGGACAGAAACAAAAAACATTGTTGGAAATGATATTTCTGCCCTTAATATAATTCTTCCCGAAATATACCTCGACGAAGAAGACGTAGACGAAAAAATTAATAATATTAATTACCAGATGTCAAATTATCTTTCATCTTCCGTTTTTAATGAATATAAGAATGCTTTGATTTATATTGAACGTACACAAGCAGACGGAAGAGTCAGACCGGGAATAATCGGGGCAGTAGATTTAGAAGAATATGATTATGAACCGACCTCAAAAAAACTCATCAGAGCAACAGAGGGAACTGTTCTTGAAAGAATACCGCCACGTGTTAAAGTCCGTAAGGATGCACCATTGGAAACTCCGCATATAATGTTGCTTATAGATGACGCAAATAAAACCGTAATCGAACCCCTTGCTGCCGAAAAAGAAAATATGACAAAACTCTATGATTTTGACCTGATGATGGGCGGAGGACATATTACGGGATATCTGATTGACGAGATAAATGTAAGCAGAATCAAAAAAGCACTAAAAATGCTTTGCGACAACCAAAAAGAACCGCTATTGTTTGCTGTAGGAGACGGTAACCATTCACTTGCAACAGCTAAGGAGTGTTATGAGTTAGTAAAACAAAAAAATCCCGAAAATCACCTTAACACCCCAGCAAGATTTGCCTTGGCAGAAATTGGGAATATACACGGTGATGCGTTGGATTTTGAGCCCATTTACAGAGTTATGTTTAACGTAAATCCCGAAAATGTACTTAAAGAGCTAAATGATTTTATTGTGCAAGAAAATACCAATAACGAAATAATATACACGTACGGCGGTAAAGAGGGAAGTCTCAAAGTGAATATTCCTAAAGCTAAGTTAGTTACAGGCGTTATACAGGAGTTCATCGACGAATATATAAGAAATAATCCTACCGCGAGGGTGGATTATATACACGGTAAAGAAGATGTAAAAAAGCTTTCGTCTCAGAAAAACTCCATAGGATTTATCTATGAAGGTATTTCCAAAGAAACGTTATTTGAATCGGTAAAAGCCACCGGCTCATTGCCGAGAAAAAC
>JAZOUV010000083.1:0-7992 GCA_045658315.1 Eubacteriales bacterium | reverse complement strand
AAAGAGCAAGGGATAGAATTAAAATCAACGCAATGTGTTTCTTCATAAAGTGTACCTCCTTATCGGTGCGATTCATTCGAGCGTAACCGGATACAGACTGTAACTACGATAAACAACCTCTTCTCCCGTATCCATCCATTCGGGAACGAGAGTAAATTCTACGCCGAGATCGTCAGGAGCATCAAATGAAACAAGCTGTTCTTTTGTTAATTTGACCAGCACAACGTATTCCTTTGACAGAATATCGTTGTTTGAAGTGCCTGATGTCCAAGCAACGGTTATTTTGCGAGGGGTAAGCCCTTTTGTTTCAGCAAGGGAAAACAAATCATCTGTATGCTTTTTATATAAACTGTCATGGTAATTCCGAATAAACTCATCACGTGCATACATATATTTGTCTCTCTGTTCCAAAAGCGTGACGCAGGTTTCACATTCTCTGTCTATATACCCGTAAGCATATTCCAATGAAAATGGATATCTGTGGCTGTCGGCACAGTGATTATCAAGAGCTTGAGTAGCTGATGAGTGCTTATCGCACAGGTCTTTCCACTCTTTGATATCTTTATAGCCCTCAAAGTCATATTCATTTGCAGTAAAGATAGATACTGCAAACAGTTTATTTTCATAAGCTTCGTCACTTTCCATTATTTTGTAGAGTCCGCCACTGAATCTCACCTTTCCCGGTTCCGGAGGTGTGTAAACATTTTCCACTTCAACATTATCGCCTAAGCTGTAATCGTTATCCTCAGCATAAATAACCGTATATGTGCTATAGTCCGACTTGTTGTTATCGCTTATCGGATTGTCTTTGTTGCTATCCGCATTATCAATTACGCCGTTTGAAGTATCTACAGGTTTGCCTATAGGCGTATTATGAAACGCAGGTAACACTATCGCAAGTGATATCGTTATCACGAACATTACGGATGCGACAATACTGCCATATTTCATAATGCTTTTTCTTTTTATTTTCCGATAGCTACGTCTGTTATGATACTCATCTAAAAACTTTCCGTCGATCTCTCCGAGTTTATCTGTCAACGAAAAATTATTATTCATCAATCGTACCCCCATTCTGTAAGTATTTTTTTGAGTTCGGCTCTCATTCTTGACAGCCTTTTCTCAAGGGTATTAACGCCAATCATCATGTCCTTAGCTATATCTTTGGTGCTTTCAAACTCATAGTAACGTCTAAGAAATATTTCTCTGTTTTCGGGCGACTGCCTTTCGAGAAAGCTGTTCAATATGAGAGGTATACACGTTTCATCAATTACCGTATTTTCAACGTCGATGCAGGAATCAAGTTCTTCTGCAACCTCTATGTAAACAGTTCCCGCCCTTTTCTCAGCACTATTGTATCTAATACGGTCAATAACGTGCCTTCTCATAAGCATACATACGTATGAGCGAATACTTTTCGGCTTTGCAGGAGGAATAGTGTTCCATACCTCAAGGTATGTATCATTCATACATTCTTCCGTATCGCCTGAGTTTAGCCCCAAATTAAAAGCAATTCTACGGAGCAGTGCCCCATAGCTTTTTTCAATTTCCTCAAGTACGGTGAAATCGCGTTTTTCCAAAGCCTTGACTACTTCTTCTGTTGTGCACAACTTTTTCATCAAGCACCACTCCTTTCCGTGATATGCTTTCACTTATATTATCGAAAAAACATTCAAATTCTGACAGAATTTATATAAAAAATAATTTCACCTTCAATTAACTTACCGATTGCCGACTTAATTACAATGTCCTTTTATTCAGGTATTTTACAGTAGATAATATCTCATTCAAATATTCAAAGTGTATTTTCGGCAAAACATCATTTGCTTTATTTTCTTGACTGAAGAAATGCTTTCTGCTTTTTGTTGTTACCAATACTCCATCTGTATAATCCGGAATCAACATAAAACGTTCTGTTATCTTATTATCTTCGTATTTAACAAACACTCTCGGATTTTGCTCTAATGAACCATTATGTACAACTTCGTTTCTTAAAGATTCTATAAGTTTAACCGTATTGCTTCTACCAAAAACCGTATTTTCTTTTTCAATATTAAGTTTTTTTCTGTCCCCCCATAGAATATTTGCACTTTTGGTTTTTTTGAAGCTGTCAAATACATCATATTTGTTTTCAAATTCATACTCAATTTTAGTAAACATATCAAGTATTGAATAAGCCTTGGTAAAATAAGTCTCTACCAACGAAGATATACATCTGGCTTCATACGAATTCATCATTATAACCGTATCTTTTTTATTATTCCTCATGCTTTGTGCAACATGAACATTACTTATTTGAACATAATAGTTTGTAATAGCATAATTCATACCGTCTAAAAGATTTTGAATAGTAGCAATTAAAAACTGAATATCAACTAAATACAAATGTTTATATAAATCGGGCGTTGTATCTTTAAATATATCTATAAGTCCTAAAAGCTGTTCGGAGCTAAATGCACAATCTGAATTATAACCTGCTTCCTGGACAAAAATAGGAACTAAGTTAATTTGTTCATAATATTTTTCGGTATCAGGAAACAGTAAATCCCTGAATTTATCATACAATCCCACTAACTCACTATCAAGCTCATATCTTATAGAATCACCTTTATACGAATACTTCTCTATAGTGTCAGGCACTTCCTGTATGCAAAAATCCTCTATATAATCCAAAAATATTTCGGTCTCTTGCATTATTCCGTTTTTATAATAAGTTTTCATCAATTCTAAACCTCGTAATGTAATATTATTACAAACAGTGTAACATAAACTATTAAGTTTTTCAATGAATAACCAAGTATGTTTTTCAACAAAAACTTTCCCCAAGATGAAAACCGTCCAAAAGAAAGAAGTAGCTTCTTTCCGCTTGGACGGTTTTGTTTTACATATATCAATAACTTATTTTTTATTCTGACATTTTAGCAAGTAGCACCGATTTAAATATCGGCTATTTATTAAAATGATACAATGTTAAATTTACTGCTCAACCGGGATATAGAGATATGACCGTTCAAGATATACCGTATTAGTTGCAGTATTGACAGTTGTTTGACGGTAATAATCGCCTTTTTTATTCGTATGGGAAACATAAGAATTATTATCAGTAGATGCTATGTCGATTTGCAAACATTCTCCTTTTTTTAATAGAAAAGCATATTCATCAAAGGAGAAATTCAACTCGACGATATCATTTTTAACATAACTTCCCCGTTGAAAACAAAGAGATGTTATGTCGTGGCGAAGAACATAGGTATGTTCAGTGTTTTTGATACTTATACGCACATAAAAAGACGAATCCTCGCAGTCTGAAGACACCGCTAATTTTGCACGCATTTTCCCTTTGATAAACACGTCCCGGTCAAACGGCTTTGTATATACGCTTATGAAATCCCCGCACAAATCACATTCCTTTGCAAAATCACCTTCGTTAGAAAACGCGGTAGGATTAAGCGGGTCATATTTAAAGGACAGTGTTTCGACTCCTAAAGGAACGCTAATACTTTTTGTAGGAGTTGAATAAAAATCACTTTGCCACCTGTTTTCAAAGGTACGATAATATGTTATTACACCTTTTGGATATGGCAATGGGATTCCTTTTCTGATATTATCAAACCAATCAATTTGATACCTTTGTCCAAATTGCTCGATTCGTTTTCCTTTTGGAAAACACAAACCACCTGTACCATACCCGTCCCCGTGATTAAACGGAGAAACCAATAAGGCACTTTTATTTTTCGTCTGCTCGTTCATTTTATTCCACATATCAAAAACTCCGCCAACATAATAATCGTTATATCCTGTGGTAAGCAAAATGGGAATATTGGCATCAACAACTGCATTTCTTGCGTCTTGTCCTCCGAAACGGGTGTTCCAAAACTCACTTGACGGTAATTGTGCGGCAAGCATTTGCTCAAAATCTTCTGCTCTATCACCTAAACCCCTTTCCGATAAATCTTTTAGCGGTTTTTCGGAAAATGACTGCATATTAAAACTTTTATTTAATCCGCATTTACTTTTATAGAGCTCAAAATACCAATTAGCATGCCCCTTACGCATTTGCCCGTTTCGATACCAAAGATTATATCTTTCAGAATCCTGCACCTCAAAAACCGCACCTTTAATATCGTCTTCAAAGGGTGCAGTAGAATAATGAAGAGAAGCTGTATAACTTGCACCAAATAAAAAAAGTTCTCCGTTATAGAACGGTTGTTGTCTAATCCATTCTCTAAGGGCTAATCCGTCCTCTCTCTCATAAATATACGGTACAAAATCACCGGTGCTTTTTCCTTGACCTCTACAATGCTGATAAATTATAGCGTAGCCCCGATTTAACCAATCACGAAACGAAGAACAACACGTTTTTAAAATGTCTTCTTCTGAATTATCAACCGTATTATTAACGTATGGTGAACGATAAACAACGGTTGGATAGCTTTTGTCTTTTTGCGGAAGCAAAATCATTGTGAAAAGTTTTGCATTACCATTTTTTAAATATTCATAATATGCACAACAATCCATGCCCATAATATCACCTGCTTTCTAAATGTAGTATAACATAATCCCTTAGTTTTTTCAATAAAAAATGAAGCATTGGCTTCGCCAATATGAAGCACAAGCTTCGCTCGTTCACCCACTCCCCCCGGTTTATGTGCTGATTAAATAAACTCTGACTCAAAATTCATCGCCTAACCAGCCTATATATCGTTCTTTCAAGGCCCCCAAAAAGCCGTCCAAAAAAAACAGTCTAAATCCTGACTATTCCTAATGGACGGCTACAAAGTAAAAAGTGCAAGGAAGAGCCTTGCAAAAGTACTTTTTCACTATTCACTATTACTTTTTACTTCAAAAAATTCCTCTTCGGAGATAGAAAAGTGAAGAAGTAAAAAAATGATTTAGATATCATGATTAAGTGGTTTAACAAAATTTAGGTTGATCGTTTTATCAGTTTATTCCGTTATTATCTTCTCTTTCAATTCTCTCAAGATAAACGCTTATTGGTGTTCCGTCCATTCGACAGGGTCTGCTTATAAGCATTAGTTGATTAGAAATATCGCAATCTGTAACAAAATAATTTCCAACTGTTCCTCTTGCGCCTTCTCCGGCCATAAGTATTTCATATCCCGTGTTGGAAAGTATAATATTATCACTTTCTATGCATCTTTTAGAATATGGGTATGCTACTGTTTTGGGAACCTTACCTACCCAGCCTCTTATGCATTTTACACTTAAATTATAATCTTCTTTAACAACCGTGGTAAATTCCTCTTCTGTTTCATTTTCCATCAGATTCATACCGATTCGTTCGTTTCGGTTGTAAACGTGAAGTCCATATGTATGAGAACAAATATTTATCACTCCGCTTTTTTGCATTTCGGCAAGTTCTTCCCATGTGCAAAAAGGAGCTGCTTCTCCATCTCGGGTTTTGCCTGAATTTAAAGTTTCCCAAGTTGCATCTATTTGAGCGCCGATTACATTTAAATCTGCTTTCATTCCGTGTTTTTTCAGAAGAGGCCAAGCGTGTTTATAGACCCCCCATGAGCCATCATCTATGGATATAACCACTGCTTTTGAGGGCAACGCTTCCTTTTTTTCTAAAAATTCCAATAATTCATCTGATGTTATTGTTATGTATCCGTTATTTTTTAACCAAATTAAATCCTCTTCAAAATCTTCGGGAGATATGGAATATTCTTCATATTCAATTCCGTTTTTTACATCCTCTTCCGAAACAAAATTATGGTACATTATTACACTTACCGATGAAAGTGCTTCACTATTAACTACAGTTCCAATGGGCTCAGATAATTCAACTTGCTTAGATAAGTAATTCGTTCTTTCAATTTTATAGAAATAGTTTTCAGGATACTTAACCGTATTGTCCCGATACGAGCCAACCTGTGATTCTCCAACATAGCTATATTCTCCGTCGCGACTGCTGCTGCGAAGAACCTTATACTTACAGTTTTGTTCAGTTTTCCAGATAACAACTATGTTATTGGGGTCTTGCCATATAGCTTTTCCCTCTACGGTAGTTTCCAAAGAAATATCAGACTGCTCTATTTCACCGCTTACTTCATCTGGTGGTGTATTTTCAAATTGTTTAGAAAGATAGACTCCCGCCAAAGCAAGCAAAAACAAAATAATAACAATAAAAACCAATAGTATTTTTTTAAACACTTTTTCTCGATCTCCTTTGCGACACACGATATCACTGCATAAATTTTGATTCATTGTTATAATTTGAGTATATCATAAAAATTCTATAACTTCAATTACTTCGTCAAATCTCAGTTTATCAAACCGATTATTTCATATCAAACTTTTCCACCTAATGTGTTATATGGGATTTGAAAGGCCCTCCCCAGTCGCATAGTCGTCTGCGCGTCGTTCGATACACACTCTCTCCTTCAGCTCCTTGCTTTGGGCGGTTTCACTCGACGCTACCCACGACCTCCTCCAGAGGTCTCGCAAAGCGCAGATGCCGCCTCGCAACCAAAACAAAAAGGATACCCGCTAGGGTGTACTTTTCTTATGGTTGCGGGGGCGGGACTTTCTTCTCACGAGCGCAACAGTCCCCCGGACTGTTGCTGCCAAGGCTTCGGCATCATAGATGCCTCACCCGTGGAGTTCGTTTCAAGTCCCGCCTTCCAAAAAATGAATAAAGGCACTATACCGCAGGGCATAGTGCCTTTATTATGGCTCGTAGCACCGAAAAGGATATCACCGAATTATAAGGAAAATCCGCTTGTAACAAGACTTTTTCGGACTTTTTTATATTTTTTCTCGGTGCGTGTCATAGTTGATGATCTTTCTTGTCCCTTTTTATTGAGAACCGAAAAAGATATCACCTCAATCAAGTCATTTTCATTGAGGGCGTTTCTTGTCCATCATCTTCCTGGCTTTCAGTAAAATCAAGTTTATACCTTTTTGCGCTTTCTTCTCAGCACAATAGTAACAACGAGCAAAACGACAATTACACTCATCAAAACAACAAATATCACCAGCCAGGAACAGGGTGGGTTTTCGTTCTCTCCGGTGCTTCCCATAGCATCTGTCGATTCACTGTCTCCGGTGACGACCGAAATATCCGTGTCTAACTCTTTTGCCGATGTAAAGAAGGTGGAAAAGGACGAGGTGTAAAACGATATGTTCTCAATCGTGCCATCTTCATACGTACCATATTCAGCCTTGCCCAATAACTCGATGACATCGTCTTCGGCAATATGATAGACGTAAAGATCCGTGCCTCCGTCAAGAAGACCTTTCTCAACACTAACGGTGACATGCACAGGAAAACCGATTTCCTGATGTCCTTCAAAATATAATGGGAAAAGTCGTCCTTCCGGCAGAGATTCATACCCGTTTTGACTTGCAAGAGAATTTAACAATTCATCGGTTTTGGAATCAGATCTGCCCGGCTCGGCAGATGCAACGATTGTACGCACATTGGTCAAGATTTGTGCCAACTCTTCCTCCGGCAGTCCTGCATAATACTTCTGTTCTTCATCGGTCATTTTGCCAGTTTCCACACGAACGGAGGAGGTGATGGTTCTATCAGGCTCATTAGAGAGCGGAATATCAAAATCGGAATTGCGGTTTTCCGGCAAAAGCGTCATATCAGCCGGAGGAAAGTCCGTTCCGGGCTGATTATTTTCAGATTGATCCGGTGGATTGTCATTCTGCTGCGGTGGCTTGGTCTCAGACGATCCCGGATCGGTCGTTGCAGGCGGCTGCGTTGTATTTTCCGGAGAAGTTGACGCGGTTTCGTTACCGTTACTGCCGTTTTCGGCGCCGGAGTAACCGCCACCGTAGATGGCATATGAGCCGGTGAGGTAATAGATGCCATCCCCGGCACGAGGCACATTGGAAACGCCGTCGTTAGGTGTGCCTTCTCTCCCGTCACCCTCATAGCCCGTTCCTTTGCAAATTGGACATTGACCGTCGTGATTTCTTGCATATATGCACCATTCGTTGTTGTGCCAAACCACTCTT
>JAZOUV010000082.1:0-17620 GCA_045658315.1 Eubacteriales bacterium | reverse complement strand
TTTTCTTCTCCGAGCAAATTTAGTGGGTCGGCGGGGGGAATGGTGTAATGCAGAGATTCTTTGGGCTTAATGGGGCGAGACATGCAGAAATATCTGAACGAGTCGGCAAAGTGGTCTTCCTGCGAGGTATCGAGGTCTTCGGGATCCACCTTGCTGTACTGCAAGAGCGGGAGAGTGCGTATAGCGTTTTTGCAGGTGTTGAAGAAATAGACCATAGGTTTACCCTCGTTATCGAAGGAAAGCCTGTAATGAACCTGCATCCAACCGGGGATACGGCTGTTGTCAGCCTTTTGGAAATATACCTGATGTCTGTCTGCGGCGGCAATAATAGGCTCACCGCCGTCTTGACTCCAAATAGACGGGTCTGCGACACCGATAATGCGTTTATTTTTTAGCCAACGGTGTTCGGACTCAATACGGTGTATTTCAGTAAAGACTTTTTCCGCATGCCACTTAACCCCCTCGTTAGGAACGCCGTTTGAACCGTATAGCTGTAATATCAGATAAGCCCTGCCATCGTAATCTACCGCCCACCACGAACAGTCGAAGGGCTTTGAGAAGCCCCAGTCAAACGAGCGAAAGATATTCCAGCCGTCAGGGACTTCAAACGGGTCGATAACGTTTGTGTAAAGCCTATCGGCATAATGCTCCGGTGCATCTGTAAAGTCCTCAAAAAACTGCCCCTCGAATATGTTCCAATCGCCCTCGAGCCAAGCCTTTTTCAATTTAGGCGGGAGCGAGGATAACTGTTTGACGTAGTCGGGATTTTTGTCGGTAAGAGCCTTGTTGTCGGTAACAAGTGAACGAATAAAGCTGTAATCGCCCGCCTCTTCGCCCTCTTTGTAAACTCGGTCGATAAATAACCTCTTTACCCAACCGTGCCCGACACCGCCGGGGTTGCAGGTAAGATAGACCCTTTTTGGAAAGTCGTTGACACCTCTGACGGTAACTTTAAGCTCGTCGAACCACTCTTCACGAAGTTGGGTAGCTTCGTCGAGAAAGATAACGTCCCATTCCGAGCCTTGATATTGAGTTAGGTCAGCCTGACACGAGCAGTAGCCGAAGCGAATGACCGAGCCGTTGTTAAAGAGAAGCTCTTTTTTTGATTCGCTGAAAGAAGCGATACCATGAGTTATTCTGATAAGCGGTTCAATATGGTTATTTCGCAGTTCAGTAAGCGTTTTTCTGACGATAAGGAGCTTGATACCGCCGAATTTTAG
This sequence comes from Eubacteriales bacterium, assembly GCA_045658315.1. Classification (GTDB taxonomy): domain Bacteria; phylum Bacillota; class Clostridia; order Oscillospirales; family CAG-272; genus RGIG1995. The sequence goes on along the minus strand of JAZOUV010000082.1, from coordinate 16,400 downwards.
GGCGAGAAGGACAGCCTTGACCCTGACTGCCCAAGATTTACCGCCGCCTCTGGCTCCGCCGAAAGCGACGAATTTGTGGGTATCCGAGAGGAATTCGGCTTGTTTGGGATTAGGCGTGCCGAGGGAAATATGCTTCATAGACATACCACCCCTTTAGACGCAAAACTTGTCGGCACCGTTTTCGAGAATGACGCGAATTTCGCTTTCTTCGACGGAAACGGGGGCTTTTTTCTGTTCAAGCTCAAGCTGTTTTTGCTCGGTGAGCATGGGGAGCAGATAGATATTCTGCTTTATGTTGATAGCCTCTTTAAGTGTAGTGGTAAGCTCTTTAAGCGTTTTCGTATCGATAGAATTAGCGTCGGAGTTTTCGGAGACCGACAGAAAAGCCGATTCGATAATGGATTCAAGAGCGTTTGAAGAACGTGTGAGCTTAGATACGTCAAGCATACTTGATTGAGTGTTTTTAGAAAAGAGTCTGCGTTTATTGACCCATTGGTTGTTTTTTGCGTAACGGGCAATAAGATGAATAGGAGCGTTATACTTTTTCGCTAACTCCGCATAAGTTAGCTTTGAAGAAATATACTCCGATTCCATTTGTTCAAAGTCAAGAGTAATAAAAATCACCTCATTTTTGGGAAAATGAAAAGATAACACAAATACTCTGCTTTGAGATTAATAAAGCAGAGCCGATAAGAAGACACTGCTTTTGTCGCCATTGTAACAGAAAAGAAAGAATATTTCTCCCCTACTTTCTTTTTCGAAAGAAAGTAGGCAAAGAAAACTTGAATAACGGGTTTGTGCGAACTTAAAGGCTCTCCCTACGGGAGAGCTGTCGCCGAAAGGCGACTGAGAGGGCTTTTTGAAAGAAAGTAGGCAAAGAAAACTTGAATAACGGGTTTGTGCGAACTTAAAGGCTCCCACTTTGGAGGAGGTGGATTTTGCGTAAGCAAAAGACGGAGAGGGAGAACACAAATCCCCCCCATTTGTTATTGACAGTAACGAAAAAATATGTTAAAATACCATTTATGTATGGATAAAAGACAATTTTCTGAGAAAAGCGGAGGAAAATATGGATATAACGGTAATAGGCTGCGGAAGATGGGGCTCGTGTATAGCGTGGTATCTTGACAGAATAGGACATAACGTAACGCTTTACGGAAACGACTTAGCCCAGATACATAGCATAATGGAGACACGCACAAACGGCGTTGTTGATTTTGGAACAAGAATAAATATAACCGACAGTCTCGACGAGGCTGCAACAAATAAGACGATAGTAATATCTATACCCTCACAGGCGGTAAGAGGACTTATGCAGGAGCTGCAAAAATACGGTGCTGCCGAGAAAGAGTATATTCTCTGTATGAAAGGTATAGAGATATCGACGGGAATGAGACTTTCTGAGGTAGTCCGCGAGGCGACGAGCGAGGATACGAAGATAGCTTGTTGGATAGGTCCGGGACACGTAGAGGAATTTACGAAGGGCATACCGAACTGCATGGTAATCGACAGCGACAACGACGAATACAAGAAATATCTGATATCGGAGTTTTCGAGTGAGCTTATCAGATTTTATTTTGGCAAGGACTTGATAGGGAACGAGATAGGTGCGGCGGCGAAGAACGTAATAGGAATAGCTGCAGGAATGCTTGACGGCAAGGGCTTGTCCTCACTGAAGGGACCTCTTATGGCGAGAGGGACAAGAGAGATAGCGAGACTTATAGCGGCAAACGGCGGCAACGAGCTGTCGGCGTACGGATTATGCCATTTAGGCGACTATGAGGCGACGCTGTTCAGCAAATTCAGCCACAACAGAATGTACGGCGAGGCTTATGCTAAGGGTGAGAAATATACAAGTCTTGCAGAGGGGTATTACACGGTAAAAGCTATATTGAAGTTAGCGGAAAAATATAACGTAGACCTGCCGATATGCTCGGCTGTATATGACGTGCTTTACAACGGAGCAGAGCTTGACGCGGCATTACAGGCACTTTTTACGCGTTCACTGAAAAACGAGTTTTAAGAATTTGCATAAACAAGCCCTCTCAGTCGCCTACGGCGGAGCTCTCCCGTAGGGAGAGCCTATTTTGCCTCGCCCTTCGGGAGCGGTGGATTTTGCGAAGCAAAAGACGGAGAGGGACACTCCCCAAAACCAACCAAAAATACCAAAAAGTTTGCGGTTACAAAATGCCCCTTGATAGCGTATAATGGTAGGGGCGGAATCCATATCCGCCTGAAAAAAACGTAAAGAGGCGGAATCCGTATCCGCCGGGAAAAAAACGTTAAGGGGCGGTAGTGATAATGGAACTGATACTGATAAGTGAGAGTAAGCTGAAGATAATGCTGACAGCAGACGATATGGAGAGCAACGGGATAACCGAGGAGCTGTTGTCATACGGAGACAAGGATGTCCGCAAGATGTTCGAGAGGATACTTGACGAGGCGAAGAAGAAGACGGGCTTTGACAGCAGTACGGGGAAGCTGTATATACAGGTGTATCCTTCAAAGGACGGCGGTTGCGAGGTATATTTTATTCGCAAGTCGGAGGGCGAGAAGAGGGCGGAGCCGAAGGAGAGAAGCAACCCTCAACGGAAGAAGAAGGAATATTGCGTATATACGTTTGATGGGATAACCGAAACCGTAACGGTGTGCTCGGTGCTGAAAAGAAGCGGTTATACAAACGAGAGTAGGCTGTATGCGGGGAGGAAAGAAAACGGTGACGGAAGGTATTATCTTTTGTTGCAGGAGGAGATTTCCGCAAGCGACAGGAGCAAGAGACGAAAGAACGTAAGTAAGAGTGATATTGCATCGGAATACGGCACACGGTTTGGCGGAAAAGAGGCTGTATTATACATAGAGGAGCACACAGACCCGATAATAAAAAGCGATGCTGTGGGGGTTGTGGGCAAAACGTAAAAAAAGGCAGAGGGAGAAAGAATGACAGAGGCAGAGAGCGAGAAGAATTGGCGAGAGCTTGAGGAGAGATGCAAGAACTGTACGAGGTGTGCTTTGAGCGAGACGAGGACGAATGTTGTATTCGGTTCGGGGAACAGAACGGCGGATATAATGTTTGTCGGAGAGGCACCGGGCGAGAAAGAGGATTTAAGCGGCATACCGTTTGTGGGAGCAGCGGGCAAGCTGCTTGATAAGTTTTTGTATGCGGTGGATATAGACAGAGAGAGAGTATTTATAGCGAACATGCTGAAATGCCGTCCCCCGAAGAACCGAGATCCAAAAGAAGAAGAGCAGGATCTGTGCATAGAATATCTGCGAGAGCAGGTAAGGCTGATACGTCCTAAGATAATCGTATGTCTCGGCAGAATATCGGCGAAAAGGCTTATAAAAGAAGATTTTATGATAACGAAAGAGCACGGCGTATTTTTTGAGAAGAACGGGTATACGATTTGTGCGGTATATCACCCTGCGGCACTGCTTCGGGATCCGAGACGTAAGGAAGATATGCTTATCGATATGCAAAAGATAAAGAAAAAACTTGAAGAGATAAAAGGCTGACAAAAGGAAAAGGACAATGAATTTTAATATTATTGATGTATTGAACATAGCGGTAAGTATGTTTATAGTAATGGTAGCGGGGTACTACCTCAGAAAGAAAGATATGATAGACGCAGCGTTTTCAAAGAAGCTGTCGAAGCTGGTTCTTTACGTGGCACAGCCTGTTCTTATAATATCATCGATGATAAAGATGGAGGTAACATCATCGAACACGAAGCTGCTCGGCAAGGTGCTTTTGATGAGCTTTGCAGTACATATAATATCGGCGGCAGCAGGTTGGTTATCGATGCGTTTTATGAAGGACAGAGCCGCAAGAAGTTTATCGGAGCACAGTATAATATTTGCTAACGTGATGTTTTTCGGACTGCCGCTGGTAAAACAGTTATTTGGCGACGAGGCGGTAGCGATGGCATCTTTTTACTCGATGCTATTCCACGTATTTGCTTGGACATACGGTATGATAATATTGGGCAGAGACAGAGATGACATAAAGCTCGACCGCAGAAAAGCATTGCTGAACTGCGGAACGGTACCGTGTACGATAGGAATAGTGCTTTATTTTCTAAACTTTACCGAGCTTGTGAGGGCGGCAAAGCTTGACGGTTTGCTGATAGCTTTTGATTATATAGGAGGGCTTTGCACGCCGATATCGTTGTTGGTATTGGGCGGTGTATTGGCGACGCACCCGTTGAAGAGACTGTTTTTCGACACAAGGGTGTATTGGGTATGCATTGTAAAGCTGATAGTGTTACCGTTGGCGATACTTTTGCTTACAAGAATAATAGGACTTGACGACAGATTATCCATGTTTACGATGATAATGGCGGCACTTCCGACGGCAAGTATAACGAATATGTTTGCGGAGCTATACGACATACAGCCGGGGTATGCGGCGACGTGTGTGGGTATGACGACGGCGGTATCTGTGTTGACGTTGCCGCTTTTAGTGTACATAGCGAACATTATAATCGGATAAAGTTGATTAAATAAATACAAAAAAACAAAAACCCTTTTTTAGCGAAAAGGGTTTTTGTCTTAAAATGGTTATATCAGACTTATAAGCCGGGTTCTGTGGAAAGCAAAAAGCTTAACTGCGTTCATCTATCTTCGCTTGCCGTTACCGACAAGCTTCGGGTAAAAAATACCCGTGCCACCCAAGAGTAAACGACGGGCAGCCGCTTGCATTTCTGCAATACTCTTATACGGTGTTGCTTCGGATAGGGTTTACATTTCCTCTATGTTACCATAGAGCAAGGTGAGCTCTTACCTCGCCTTTCCACCCTTACCCATACATACAAGCTGTACGTACAGGCGGTATATCTCTGTTGCACTCTCCCGGGAGTTGCCTCCGGCGGACGTTATCCGTTATCCTGCCCTATGAAGCCCGGACTTTCCTCGCGATAAGACCTTTCGGCATGATATCACGCGAACGCACCGTCTGGTACATACATATTATATTTACTTTATTATTTTTTGTCAAGCATGGAGAATAAAAATGGATAAGCTGACTATTGACGGCATTGAAGTCAAAGTGTTAAAAAAAAGAATAAAAAATATGTATCTCCGTATAGATAAGAGGGGGGAAGTTGTTGTATCAGCCCCTTTGTTTTTGTCCGACGATAATGTGAGAGCTTTTGTGCTGTCGAGGGAAGAGTGGATAAAAGCCGGTTTAAACAGGGCAAACGAAAGACGAAAGACCGAAAGGACTTTTGATGAGGGCGAAGAATATTATTTAATGGGGAAAAAGTCGGTATTACATACCGATACAACGAAGAAGAGGGGATATTATTTAAAAGGAAACGAGCTTGTGATTTGCGTTGGAGAGAACAGCACGGTGGAATCGCGGAGAAAGGCTTTAGCAGACTTTTACAGGGAAGCTATGGAGCAAATACTTCCCGATATTGCAGACGAATGTCAAAAACGAGCGAGACTTTATGCAGACGAATGGCGTATAAGGGATATGACAACACGCTATGGAAGCTGTAACACAAAAGAAAAAAGGATATGGATATCCCTTTGGTTAATGGAAAAGCCGACCGAATGTATTGAAGCTGTAGTGTATCACGAACTTGCACACTTGAAAATAAAAGGGCACAACAGGGAGTTTTATGAACTGCTTGAAAAAATATGCCCGAACTACAGAGAAGCGGAAAAGCTGTTAAAGAGTCGGTAGAAGTTATATGCAAAAAAACGCCGATTATCCCGATTGTTTGGTGGTTTGACGGCGTAAGTATTTTATTCGTTAAAGATGTTATCAATAAAGATAACCCACTATTATCACAATTAGGAATTGTCAATTTGAAAAGCGTTTGTTATAATATAGTCAAATTTTTGGTTTGTTTGGAGAGAACAGAAAATGAACACGAATAAATATATAGTTATAGATAACGAAGAAAAGCTGCAAGAAGCGATTGGCCGCGTAAGAGAGGCACAGAAGAAATTTGCCGCATTTACTCAAGAGCAGGTAGATAAGATTTTTTTGGCAGCCGCTTCCGCCGCAAATAAGGGCAGAATTCCCCTTGCTAAGATGGCGGTTGAAGAAACCGGTATGGGCATTGTGGAAGATAAGGTTATCAAGAATAATTACGCTTCCGAGTATATATACAATGCTTATAAAAACACCAAGACATGCGGTGTGATTGAAGAAGATAAAGCTTATGGAATAAAGAAGATAGCAGAACCGTTAGGCGTTATTGCGGCGGTTATCCCAACTACAAATCCCACCTCCACAGCAATATTTAAATGTCTTATTGCACTCAAGACCCGCAATGCGATTATTATTAGCCCTCACCCCAGAGCAAAGAACAGCACGATAGCGGCTGCAAAATTAGTTCTTGAGGCTGCTGTTAAAGCGGGAGCTCCCGAAGGGATTATTGATTGGATTGACGTACCGTCATTGGAATTGACGAACACGGTGATGAAAGAGGCAGACATTATATTGGCGACAGGCGGTCCCGGTATGGTTAAGGCTGCTTATTCAAGCGGTAAGCCCGCCCTCGGCGTTGGAGCAGGAAACACACCCGCTATTATCGATGACTCTGCCGATATTCTTTTGGCAGTAAACTCGATTATACATTCCAAGACCTTTGATAACGGCATGATATGTGCTTCCGAGCAGTCGGTTATCGTTTTGAAGAGCATTTATGATACCGTTAAGAAAGAGTTTGCTGACCGAGGCTGTTATTTCCTTGACTCAAAAGAGACCGAAAAGGTTCGCAAGACGATTATTATAAACGGTGCCCTCAACGCAAAAATCGTTGGACAGTCTGCCGCTAAGATTGCCGAGATTGCCGGCGTAACCGTTCCCGAAGGCACCAAGGTTCTCATTGGAGAGGTTGAAAGTGTAGATATTTCCGAAGAATTTGCCCATGAGAAACTGAGTCCTGTACTTGCTATGTACAAGGCGAAGGATTTTGGAGATGCACTTGATAAGGCAGAACAGCTTGTTGCTGACGGCGGATATGGCCATACCTCCAGCGTTTATCTTAATGAAGTAACCGAGCAGCAAAAGCTCACAGAATTTGCGGCTCGTATGAAGACCTGCCGTATTCTTGTAAACACACCTTCTTCTCACGGTGGTATCGGCGACCTCTATAACTTTAAGCTTGCACCGTCTTTGACTTTGGGGTGCGGCTCATGGGGCGGCAACAGCGTATCCGAAAACGTAGGTGTAAAGCACCTCTTAAATATCAAAACAGTAGCAGAAAGAAGGGAAAATATGCTTTGGTTCCGTACACCTGAAAAGGTATATATAAAGAAAGGCTGTTTACCCGTTGCTCTCGACGAGCTCAGAAGTGTACGCGGTGCTAAGAAGGCGTTTATCGTAACCGATACATTCCTCTATCAGAATGGCTACACCAAACCTATAACCGATAAACTCGATGAAATGGGTATTGCTCATACTACGTTTTTCAACGTTCAGCCCGACCCGACTCTCGGCAATGCAACCGAGGGAGCAAAGCAGATGACAGCTTTTGCACCTGATACCATAATAGCTCTCGGCGGCGGTTCGGCTATGGACGCAGCTAAGATTATGTGGGTTCTCTACGAGCATCCCGAGGCAGACTTTATGGATATGGCAATGCGTTTCATTGATATCCGTAAGCGTGTATATACTTTCCCCAAGATGGGAGAAAAGGCATACTTTATTGCTGTTCCGACATCTGCGGGTACAGGTTCTGAGGTTACTCCTTTCGCTGTTATAACAGACGAAAAGACCGGTGTAAAATATCCTCTTGCAGACTACGAATTGCTTCCCGATATGGCAATTATAGATACAGACTTCCATATGAGTGCTCCAAAGGGACTCACCGCCGCATCCGGTATTGACGCAGTTACCCACGCTGTTGAGGCTTATGCCGCAATGCTTGCTACCGACTACACCGACGGTCTTGCACTTCAGGCTCTTAAAAATATTTTCAAATATCTGCCACGTGCATACGACAACGGTCAAACCGATATAGAAGCGAGAGAGAAGATGGCTAACGCAGCTACAATGGCAGGTATGGCGTTTGCAAATGCGTTCCTCGGTATATGTCACTCGATGGCTCACAAGCTTGGAGCTTTCCACCACCTACCTCACGGTGTTGCAAATGCTCTTATGATTGAAGAGGTGCTTCGCTTTAATGCGGCAGAGGCACCCGCTAAGATGGGTACATTTTCCCAGTACGACCATCCTCATACTCTTGCTCGTTATGCAGAAATCGCCGATTATCTGAATCTTGGCGGCAAGACGGATGAAGAAAAGCTTGAAAGACTTATTAAAGCTATAAACGAGCTTAAAGCACGTGTTGGAATAAAAGAGACTATTAAGGATTACGGTGTTGACGAAAAAGACTTCCTTGACCGCCTTGATGAAATGGCCCTGCAGGCATTTGACGATCAGTGCACAGGAGCTAACCCCCGTTATCCTCTTATGAGCGAGATTAAGCAGATGTATCTTAACGCTTATTACGGTAAGCATTTTGTGGAGACAAAGAAACCAACAGCAAAAGATATTGCCGTATCTGCAAAGAAATAAAATATATGAGTAACGCGATAAAACAGTAAAAAGAAACCGAGGCTCACATCAAAAGAAGAGAGCCTCGGATATTTTTTGGTTCGGGGAAGTTACAATAATGAACATTATTGATTAAGGCGACATTTAACCGTCGCACAAAACTACTCCTTATTTTTTATAGTGTTAATAGATGAAACCAACATTCTGTGAATAGCACCGCAATCGTGTAATAAGACCTTTGAAATGTCATCATTTAAAAGGTCAGCTTTAAGCATAAGTTCAAGCCAATATTCTGTTTCATAGCACTCTTTCAAAGATATCTGCAATTTTGAAACAAAATCGGCTTTATTATGAGCATAATTTGCTTCGCGAATGTTTGCACCAATACTTGTAGCTGACCTTTCAAGTTGGTTAACAATAGAATAATGACCCTTGATACCGTCGCATAACTTTAGAATCTTTACGGCAAAATCCATAGATGCAACTGCAAGTTTGCTTTCAGCCATAGTAACCACCTCATTTCTGTAATCATTATAGCATAATTCACATAATAAAGCAAGTAAAGTGAAATCATTCGCTTTGCTCACGGTGAAATCAAAGGCTTACGCCTTTGGTGAAGTCGAAACCTAACGGTTTCGGTGAAATTAAATCCGTCCGCAACCCGACGAAGTCGGATTTCACCGCGATGCGATTTCACCCATCGAAGATGGATTTATCCCGTCGCAGACGGATTTAGTTGAAAAAGAAAAGACACGATTAAAAAACGTGTCTTTTCTTTTTCTGGAGCTGTTAGCCGGAATTGAACCGGCGACCTCATCCTTACCAAGGATGCGCTCTACCATCTGAGCTATAACAGCATTCCACCGAGACGATATTATAGCAAAACAATAGAAATTTGTCAAGTCCTTTTTTCAAGATTGTTCTTTTTGATTTTGAAAAAAATGTTTCCCCCTATTGAAATTGGGGAAGTAATATGCAATAATATATACGGCACAAACCTTTTGCGACCAAAAATAAATATTATGGGTAAAAATATATGACGGAAAAAAATAACAGAGTGAAAAAAATAAAGCTGTTTTTGTTTGATATGGACGGTACGCTTTATCTGGGCGACAGGCTGTATGAGTTTACACCGCGTCTTTTGCGGGCAATTAAGGATAAGGGCGGAAGATACTTGTTTATGACAAACAACTCTTCCAAGAGTGTAAAGGCTTATATAGAAAAGCTGTCAAGCTTAGGAATTGAGGCTGAGTATGACGATTTTATAACATCGTCGCAGGCGACCGCATATTATTTAAAGAAACATTATGCAGACAGTATGCTTTACGTGTGCGGAACGGAGTCGCTGAAGACCGAGCTGAGAGAAAACGGCTTTGAAATAACCGATGATGTAACAAAAACCGACTGCATAGTAATGGGTTTTGATACCGAGCTTAATTTTAAAAAAATGTACGATATATCCTATATGCTTTGCACAAGAAAGGATATACCGTATATTGCGACCAATCCCGATTACGTTTGCCCGACGGAATTCGGAAGCGTACCCGACTGCGGAAGCGTTTGCGATATGCTTTACAACGTTTCGGGACGCAGACCGATTTTTATAGGCAAACCGGAGCCGTTAATGCCCATACTTGCTATGGAGAAAACAGGTGCAGAAAAAAATGAAACAGCCGTTATCGGCGACAGAATATATACCGATATAAAAAGCGGACTCAATGCGGGGGCTTTGACCATACTCGTTATGAGTGGTGAGACCACCCGAGAAATTTTGGAGAAGTCGGAAGAGAAGCCCGACATTGTAATGGAAGATGCGGGAGAAATACTGAAAATTTTGCAAAATTAATTTTGCTGAAACTATACATTTATTATTACAAATATACCGGGGTAAATAATATGGTTCGTAGACCCATTAAGGTTAATTTTGAAGAATATCCGGCAGTGTTTTTGCCTTATTTTAAAGATGCCGATACATACGACAGCAGTTGTTCGCCTTTTGCAAAGGTTGTTTTTATTGATAAAGACGAGGGATTTTATTTGAAGACAGCCGAAAAGGGAAGCTTAAAAAGAGAAGCTGATATGACAAAGTTTTTTGCATCAAAGGGACTGTCAAAAAAAGTAGTTCAATATATTTCTGCGGATAAAGATTACATGTTGACACAAAGTGTTTCGGGAGAAGATTGTACATATTATAAATATATAGAAGAACCGAAAAGACTGTGTGATACGATAGCCGTACTTTTGCGGGAACTGCATGAAACAGATTTCAGCGGTTGTCCAATTCAAAACCATACGGAATTATATTTTGATACTGTCGATACAAATTACAAAGCCGGCGTGTTTGACAATTCTTTTGCAGACGATTCCTTGAAACGGCTTAATGCGGAAGAAGCGTATAAATATGTATATGAGAGAAAAGCTTGTTTGAAAAATGAAGTTTTGCTTCACGGAGACTACTGTTTGCCCAATATAATGCTCGATGAGTTTAAATTCAGCGGGTTTATTGACGTTGGCAACGGTGGTGTGGGAGACAGGCATATCGATTTGTTTTGGGGAGCTTGGACTTTAAATTTTAATTTGAAGACCGATGTCTACCGCGAAAGGTTTTTTGATGCCTACGGCAGAGGTTTGGTTGACAAAGAAAAAATTCGCTTGGTAAGTGTTATAGAAAGTTTTGGGTGAGGTTTGGTTATGGGCCTAAAAATAGTAAGTTTTAACATTTTTGCTTTATCGATGAAAAGATTACGCCCGTATCTCAAAAGATAATTACCGAAACGGTTGACGGAAAATATCCGTCAGACCACTACGGACTTTTTATTGAATTGAAAATATAAAAAGGCGGTTTTTCCGCCTTTTTTGTTTGTGCGATTTTAATTGTTTTTTACAAACCCTTGCAAAAATCCCTTTGAATCTGCCGAGCAAATATCACCGCCGATAACTTTGTTGCGGTATATAAGTATATTTGCATAGACTCTGCCTTCATATTCGGGATAGTTTGTTACCTCGTAAGTGTAACGCATAACGTCTTTACCCTTATATTTTGCAAGGTCAAGCCCCATTTGCCGTTGAAACTCGTTGTAACTGAGCATAATTTTGTCAAATTCCTGCGGGATTGTAACCTTTTCTTCGTTGATGGCATTTTCAGAAACCGTCCAGCCGAACTGTTCGAGAAAGTCGATTCTGTCATCATTGGTTTTTATTTTATTGAAGTTGATGTTTGCGGTTTCAGTATAGATAGTGTTGATGACAGTGGGCTCGTATGTCGGGATAAAAGCGATAAGTATAAGCAGAGAGATGACCGAGATGGCAACGACCGAGAAAAATTGCAGAGTTTGAGCTTTAATCGAATATACGAACAGCTTTTTATTGTTTGTCATTTTTTGTGTTCCTCCGAAAAAGAATAGTTTTGGTAAAAATATATGATAGAACCACGGAAAATATGTTATGCAAAAAATTTGAAATAACTATTGACAAATGCGTGGTGTTGTGGTAATATATCTAAGCACAATAAATGCGGGTGTTGTTCAATGGTAGAATTCCAGCCTTCCAAGCTGGCTGCGTGGGTTCGATTCCCATCACCCGCTCCAGAAAAGAACCCTCTTTTGTCCGTAGACAAAAGAGGGTTCTTTTCAACTAAGTGTGCCTTGCGGCACGATAAGCACACCTTCGGTGCGTGAAGCGATGCTCTGCATCGTGAAGTACCTGCGGGCGTGGGTGGCACACTTAACTTCACATTGTGAGAAGCACAATGCTTCACAGCGGCATCGCCGCTGCTTCACTTGGCAAAGCCAAACTTCACTAAATATTGCTAATTAACCGCGTTTATGATATAATATACTTAAATTGGAGGCGTCATTATGTCTGAAAGCAAATTAAGAACACAGTCTATGGATTTTGCAGTATCCATCATTAACCTTGTTAAATATCTAAAAGAAAAACGCGAGTCCATCATCTCCAACCAAATCGGCAGAAGTGGTACATCCATCGGTGCAAATATCCGTGAAGCACAATATGCCCACGGAAAAGCCGACTTTATTGCGAAACTGCAAATTGCACTTAAGGAAGCGAATGAAACGGGTTATTGGCTCGAACTGCTTTTCAAAACAAATTACATAACCGAAGCGGAGTATAAATCACTTGACTCTGCTTGCACAAGTATTCGCGTTATGCTTATCTCCTCCATCAACACCGCAAAGGAGAATGCGAAATGAAAAAATTATTATGTCTACTTGTTTTCTGCTTCATTGTCCTGTCTTTATCAGCTTGTAGTGGAATGTCCGTGTCAAACAAGATGTATAACGAAATTTCCCAATACGTAACCGAAAATATGGATACGTTTTCTCCGACAGAAGAAAACGAGTTCTATGATTACGAAACAACAGGCCTTAGTATTGGCGGAGTATATTACGGATATTATTACTCCTCCGAAAACGAATTGTTGCTGCCCGATTTTTATGGTGGCAATGACTTAGGGAAAATTCAGAAAGATATGCACGAAGACGATGGCGGCGTGTATTTTGGAAAACCTAACAACGGCACAGATTGGTGTTTTATAAAGAAGATTTCCGACAACTGGTATTATTATGAACTACACTGGGCGTAAATCAACCTCTGGTGTACTTTTGCTTACGCTTGCCTCTATTCTGCTCCGTTTGGTTGCTCTTTTTCTTTTTGTTCTCTTCTCTTTTCTCTAAAGAGCATAGGGGGCTTTTTCGATGAAAAAATAAAACAGCTTTGCTCGGCAAATGTTTAAGAGGCGATTTTTATTTCCACTCCCTTGCAAAATTGCTTAGTTTGGTTTATAATGCTTCATATAACATATATAAGAGGAAAAAATATGAGAGTTTTGCTTATACGTCACGGTGAGACCGAGTGGAATAAAAAGGGGCTTTTGCAAGGGACGAAAGATATTCCGTTAAATGAAATGGGGCTTCAACAGGCTGGGATTGCCCGTGAATTACTTAGAGACGAAGAAATAGACGTTGTTTTTTGTTCGCCGTTGATAAGAACGCGGCAGACGGCGGAGATAATTTTGAAGGGAAGAGATATTCCCGTTATATATGACGAAAGAATAGCTGAACGCAAGTTTGGCATCGCTGAGGGGATTAATATAAAGGATATTGATTTTGGGGCAACTTGGGTTGCGGGTAAGCCGCCTATATATGAGGGAATGGAAACCTTTGAGATGCTGCTTGACAGATTGACCGTTTTCTTTGATGATATATATGAAAAATATAAGAATAAGACCGTTCTTGTAGTAACGCACGGCGGAGTAAGTATTGCTGCGGGCTATTATTTCTGTGGGACGCCAAAGGTTGACAGGAGCGAATATTTCTGCAAGAACTGTGTTGTGAAAGAATATGTAAAAGAATAAACTTTTATTATACAGCGATATAAAACGCCTGCGATTTCCGCATTATGCATTTGGGCGTTTTTTTGTTTGTATTATTGTCGTACTATTCTTATTTTGCGGTATTGACAAAAAAATACAGATATTATATAATATTATAATGAACTTTTATTTTTTCAAAGATAATTATAAAACGACGGAGATTATTTATGAACAAGATTCTTGAAGTATTCGGAAGTAAGGTTTTTAATGACGCGGTTATGCGTGAGAAATTGCCTAAGGAGATATATAAGTCCCTTCGCAAGACTATATCCGAGGGAAAAGACCTGGATGTAACTATGGCGAATGTGGTTGCTCACGCTATGAAAGAGTGGGCTTTGGAAAACGGTGCTACTCATTATACGCACTGGTTCCAGCCTATGACGGGTATTACCGCCGAAAAGCACGACAGCTTTATCGTATCAACAGACAACGGCGGTGCTGCAACTTCATTTACGTGGCGTCAGCTTATCAAGGGCGAACCCGACGCTTCCAGTTTTCCTTCAGGAGGGCTCCGTGCTACTTTTGAAGCAAGAGGCTACACGGCTTGGGACCCCACCTCTTATGCTTTTATAAAAGATGATACTCTCTGTATTCCTACCGTGTTCTGTTCGTATGGCGGCGAGGTGCTTGATAAAAAGACTCCGTTGCTTCGCTCTATGGAAGCATTAAACAAGCAAGTTTTGCGTATAACAAAGCTTTTCGGTATGGACGATGTTGTTCGTTCCATTCCGACAGTAGGTGCAGAGCAGGAATATTTTCTTGTTGACGAAAAGCTTTTTGAGAAGAGAAAAGACCTTGTGTTTACAGGCAGAACGCTTCTCGGTGCGAGTGCTCCTAAAGGACAGGAGATGGGAGACCACTATTTCGGTACTATTAAGCCTCGTATTGCGGCATTTATGAGAGACCTCGACGAAGAGCTTTGGAAGCTGGGAATATATGCGAAGACCGAGCATAACGAGGGTGCCCCCGCACAGCATGAACTTGCTCCTTTGTTTGAAGATGCCAATACTGCGACCGACCATAATCAGCTTACTATGGAAATGATGAAGAAGGTTGCGAAGAGACACGGACTTGCTTGTCTCCTTCATGAAAAACCGTTCCACGGCGTAAACGGAAGCGGTAAGCATAACAACTGGTCTATTTCGACGAATACCGGTGTAAACCTTTTTGACCCCGGAAATGACCCTTATAATAATCTTAGATTTTTGGTGTTCTTTACTGCCGTTATAAAAGCGGTTGACGAATATCAGGATCTTTTGAGACTGACTACAGCAAGTGCGGGTAACGAATGCCGACTCGGCGGACACGAAGCTCCCCCCGCTATTATATCTATGTGCCTTGGAGACGACCTTTATGAAGTACTTGAGGCTATAGAGAAGGGTGAGAGCTACGATGCTAAAGAAGACTCCAAGATGGATATAGGCGTTAAGGCACTTCCGAATCTTACAAGAGACGGTACTGACCGCAACAGAACATCTCCGTTTGCATTTACGGGAAATAAGTTTGAATTTCGTATGCCCGGTTCGGCACTTTCTATTGCTGATCCCAACACGGCACTTAATACGAGTGTGGCGGAAGCGTTATGTCAGTTTGCCGACAGGCTCGAAAAGGCTGACGATTTTGAAAAAGAAGTCAGAAAGCTTTTGAAGGAAACTATAGCAAAGCACAAGAGGATATTGTTCAATGGTAATAACTACTCGGAAGAATGGGTAAAAGAAGCTGAAAGACGAGGCTTGTTGAATTTGAACAATACCGCAGACGCTATTGCTCGTTACGTTGAGAAGAAAAATATCGCTTTGTTTGAAAAGCATAATATATTTAAGGAAAGCGAAATTTATTCCCGCTGTGAAATTGAATATGATAACTATTGCAAGATAAAACATATTGAAGCCTTGATAATGGTTGAAATGACCAAGAAGCAGATAATTCCCGCAGTATCGTCTGCGGTTGCCCAAATGGCAAGGTCTGCCGAGGCGATAAAGAATATCGGCGGAACGAACTCGGTTGAAGTGGAAGAAATAAAGAATATGTCGTCTTTGAATGTAACCCTTTACAAAAAGGTTGAGATGCTTGAGAAGGCGATAGCGAAGTGCGACAAATTGACTGCTAATGCAGATAAGGCTGCTTTTTATCGTGATTGTATCATACCTGCGATGAATGAAGTTAGAAAAGCATCCGATGAACTTGAAAAAATTTCTCCCGAAGATTGTTGGCCTATCCCCACATACGCAGAGCTTTTATTCAACGTATAACGGCAAATGCCGATGATTATATGTGAAAAACGACACATATTACTTATCGCTAAATGACACCTTTTGGTGTAATGTTTACAAAAGAAAAAAATAATAAAAAAAATTGAAAAAACCTATTGACAAAGGGCGGAGTAGGTGATATAATGGTCAAGCTGTCGCACTTGAGGGTGCGGCGGAGACGGTCCTTGAAAATTGAACAACGAGAGAAAGTACAAAGCACAAAGTATGGAAACAGAAAGTGTAG
>JAZOUV010000081.1:0-10709 GCA_045658315.1 Eubacteriales bacterium | reverse complement strand
ACACATCATTGACTGTGGCATTGCCGCACACCCATTTGACTGTGGCATTGCCGTACACCTCATTGACTGTGGCATTGCCGTACACCTCATTGACTGTGGCATTGCCGCACACCTCATTGACTGTGGCATTGTCGTACACCTTATTGACTGTGGCATTGCCGCACACCCATTTGACTGTGGCATTGCCGCACACCTCATTGACTGTGGCATTGTCGTACACCTCAACATTTTTACAGTCTTTAATATAATGGTTACTTCCTGCCGATATTTTCAAATTATCAACACCGATATGTATACGGTCTTTCGCCCACTCCTTAACGGCTTTTATCATTCGGTCTTTTTCAACCTCTTTTACAAACCATTCGGGGACAATATCTTGGTCTACTCTAAACTCCCAATTTTCAATGGGCGAAAACACATCATCATTTACAGGTATAAGCTCCGCCCGAACAAATAACCTTTCGGCTTTTTTTGTTGTGTCCTCGATTTTTAACTCGTTGAGCATATCCGTATGGCTGTCATAGTCGGGAACAAATACTCTATCTTTCAAAATAATTCCTGATTTCATTCTGCACATTTTCTTTTTCTCCTTTATTCATTAAAACGGTAAATCTTGTTCGCCTGTAATTTCTTCAAATTCGGGTGCTGATACATATTCGTTATCGCTCTCGGTATTGTTGTCGCTCTTGCTATCAACGAAGTTTGCTTCATCGACAACAACCTCTGTAGCGTATCTGTTATTGCCTTGATTGTCTTTCCAACTTCTAACTTGAAGTTGTCCAGTAACACATATCGAGCTACCCTTTTGAAAATACTTGCTGATAAACTCTGCCGTTGCTCTCCACGCTTGACAGTTTATAAAATCAACCTCATTCGTCTTACTTCCTCTACGATTGACCGCTATTGCGAAAGACGTTACAAACGTTCCGCTTGTTGTTTGTTTTAATTCGGGGTTGGCTGTAAGTCTACCGCCCAATATAACCTTGTTGAAATTGAAATTTGCCATAATATTTCCTCACTTTTTATAAATTAATTTTTCTTTGTTCCACTTTGGATACTTGCTTTTAAGATAGTTTTCTATTAATACTCCGATTACTTTTCGCTTTGCGGTATGGTCGTAGTCTTCATGGCATTGCATACACAAAGTAACTATGTTTTCCTCTACACCGAGACCGCCTTTGCTTCGGGGGATATAGTGTGCGTTTGGCATTGCATAGGGAGAGCGACATATAATACATCTATGCTCGTCTCTTTCCCATACCTTGTCTTTGACCCTTTTTGTAATATCACAAGCCTTGCTACGTTTGCTTTTGTATGTCATTCCTCATACCTCAATCTTGCCGCTTCTGCGGGAGTCATTACATCTAACCCCATTTCGTTAGCTTCGTATATTGCCCCATTGAGTAGAGCAGAAAATTCTTTAGAGTCATAGTCGCTACTGCCTTTGATAAAATAATAGTGATACCAAGTAACGCCGTTAAGCACCGAAGAACCTCTGTATTTACAATGGATTTTTGACTTAATTGGATCAATAAAATATCTGCTTGAAAAATCCTCAATATTGCCCTCGGCATCTGTCAACAACGTGCCGTAGTCTTGAAGCATTTGCTCGTGTACCAAGTCCTTTGTAGAGTTAATGCTTTTTGCGATTTTCTCAAGCACCACCCAATAATATGAATTTGCGGTTAGGCTTCGTTTTTCTCGGTATTCTTTAATCTCAACAACATACTTCTTATCAGGCTTTATTCCCTCAAGAAACCTTGAGAGGACAGCCATCATTTGAAATATGGTCTGCTTTGTAAATTGGAATGTCATTTTATCCCTCAGCCATTTGTTTTATTTGCTGTGTTCTTTCTTCAAGCTCAAGTTCTTCAAGCAGCTCCTCATATTTCTCGTCGGTGGTTGAATGGTTAAGACCTTTTTTTTCGGCATATTTAACGGGGTCTATCTTCAATTCATTGAGCTTCTTAATAAGTCTCGCTCTCGGCGGCAACGGTCTTTCGGGAGCTTTTTTCTGTTCCGGTGTTGCTTTGGTGTAATTCGTCGGTTCGCTCGCTGTTTGGTCAGGGTCTTCACCTGTACTTATTTTGTAGGCTTTCATAAGAGCATATTTATCGGCGTATGTCATAGCCTTGCCGCTTCCTTTGTCTTGGGAGTCAATACCCTCAGCAAAAGTTGTTGTTTCTATGTAATCTTCGGGTTTTTCGATATTTACAAATCTGTATACCGTCTTAATTCGACTCATAAAAGAAGTTTTAGTTCCGTATTGCGTGTCCGTTTCAAGCATATTACTTTCAAGCACTTCTCGGCTGTAAGGATAGCTATATACACCGTGCTTTGCTTCAATCGGTTTTACGACATCGAGAATATCCCTCTCTGATACCGCCTTGTATTTGTTCTTTCCCTCGCCTACAGTTAAGTTTTTGCCAACGGTTTGCAGCTCGGCTGTTATTGCCGACATTTTTTCAAAAATATTCATTCTTCAATCTCCTTTTCTTCGGTTTCTTCTTCATACCAAAAATCAAATCTTTTAGGCTCTTGCTCGTCTGCTTTTAATATAGCGGTTAAATCTTCAACTGTTATTCTGTTGACCGTTCCGCAATCGTGTAGCTTTCTATCGAGGTAATATACCGTTTTACCTTCCTTGATTTTTTCAATGATATAAAACGAATAGAATGATATGTATTCTTTCATTTCTTTTCTCCTTGTTTAATCGTTGTAGTTTTCTGTTGGTTTTCTATAATTGCTCTTTAGACAATCTTCACAAAACAAATTGCCATCAATATCATACAAATATTCGTCTTGTATAGCTTCTCCGCAATTACAACAATGAGGAAGTTTACTTAATGCACGTTCTCTGTCTGCTTCGTATCTATCAAAATCAGCTATTGGATTATCTGAGTAGTACATTATCTTGCCCCCAATCTCTCCGCCCTTGCCAATACGTCATAGGCATAGCTTGTTATCGTTCCGTTGTAGCACCCTGCGTTATAAGCGACAAGAGCTTTTGTTATATCGCCGTATCTGTTCTGCAATTCAGCAAGGTAATTAATACCCACCGTTACATTCTTGATAGGGTCAAATATGTCTGTACAATCTAAGTCAATCATTCTGTCTATATGACTTTTGACTTGTATCTGCATAAGACCGAAAGATCTACCGTTATCGCCCATTGCGTATCTGTCAAACGTGCTTTCCTTTTCGATAATCGCTATCACCACCGCAGGTGATATACCGTACCTTTTGCACTCTGCAAATATGTAATCTTGCACTTCCTCAGACAACGGACAATCAAAATATTTAACTTCCGGGACTACTGTTTCTTCGTTCTTTATCTCGATTATTTGTACTGTTGATTCTTCGGGCGTTTCCTCAATACCCTTGTCAGCTTCTCTCGTGGCTTCTGTGGGCGTTTTAGCTTCTACCCTACTATTTGTTGTATAGGCTAAGTCTGCAATCGTCATACACGTAAGAATAATTACAAACGCACAAATCAAACCCGCCAATATTGTTGCTGTGTATTTTCTTATAATCCTCATTCATTTTCCCCCTAAGTATTTTTCACTTCCGTGCTTGTCCTATCGTCATTATTAGAAAAGAGTATCTGCCAAACAATTTTAGTATTGGACAACTTGTTATTTTTACTTTACGCCCTCACCTTTGATATTCCACTCCGTTCATTGTTTTGTCATCAATGGCAAAAAGAAGCCTCGCCGCAGTTCTTCCAATTTCTTTCATTCTTCTGTCATGCTCTTCCTCTGTTAAATCAGGAATATGTACTCGCACAACCGCACCTTCAAATTCAAATATTTTAATTTCTTTATAATTGTCCGATTTGCTCATAAAATAACCTCTTTACACCTTTTTACCATATTATTCGAGACAACTTGTCCTTGTTACTAAAACGCAGTTTGGTTTTCCGAACCTGTTTTGCAAAAAAAATACTTTCCAATCTCTTCGCTGGATATATTTAACACCTTGCAAATAATATCAATTTCTTCGGCAGTAAAATCAAATTTGTTATTAAACTTCGCACTCAGTGTTCCTCTATTTTTGCCGATTGCATCAGCAAGATCTGATTGAGTAAGATTATATTCTTTGAGTCTACCTAAAAGCTTTGAATAGTTATACTTCACACTGTTTCCCCCCTTTCAAAAATGTGGTCTCTTTTTTACTTGCTTGTTTTGTGGTTTGGTTTTCCAAACCACAACCACATTATAGCATTCTTGTTAGGTTCTGTCAATAGTTATTTTGAAATTTTCCAAACTTTTTTCTTGTTTTTTTAACAAAACGGTTGATTTATCCAAACTTATATGTTATCATATAAAAAAATGAGGTGAAACAATGTATAATCCAAGAGTTGAGGCTTGTAGTCTTAGATTGGCTAAAGCGTTAGAAATTAAAAATATGAAACAAGCAGATCTTTGCAAACTCGCAAATGTTCCTAAAAGCTCATTGAGCTTATATTTAAGCGGAGCATACGAACCAAAACAAGACCGCATCTATGATATGGCAAGAGTACTCGATGTTAGTGAAGCGTGGCTCCTTGGGTACGATGTGCCTATGGAACGCCAAATCTCAAAAGATGATGTTTTATCGAAATACGGAATAACACCTATTTCACGAAAAAAAATCCCTCTTCTCGGAGAAATTGCATGCGGAGAACCAATATATACTAATGAAGATAGAGAATCATATACTGAAGCAGGAACTGATATTAAAGCTGATTTTTGCCTGAGAGCAAAGGGCGACAGTATGATTAATGCAAGGATTCTTGACGGTGATATTGTTTTTATAAGAAAACAACCCGTCGTAAACAATGGTGAAATAGCAGCTGTTATTGTCGGCGATGAAGCCACATTAAAAAGGGTATACTATTATCCCGAAACAGAAAAACTCATTCTTACGCCGGAAAATCCAAAATACGAGCCTCTTGTTTATGTTGGAGCTGAGCTGGAGCAAGTACGAATCCTCGGTAAGGCTGTCGCTTTCCAGAGCGACGTCGTGTAAAAAACGCCCCAATAAGCGAGAAGAATACGTCTATGATATGGATAGAATTTATTATCTTTGTTGCTATAATTTGGTTAATTTCCTACTCTCTCACTGCAAAAAATGATTTAAATACAACAAAGGCAAAACTTAAATCAGCCGAGGAAGCAAACAAAAAACTTGAAATTGAAATAAACGAAACAAGAACTCGTTATAACAGGGAGATTAACGAAACAATAATTAATTATAACAAGATTATTAACGAAACAAGAACTCGTTATAACAATGAGATTAAAAAAGCTAAAGAACGAATAAACTTTTTAGAACAGATGCAATCAAATTTAACAGCCATTCCTTATATGGCCGCATTAATAGCTGACTATGAAACATACGAGATTGAAGTTTTAGCCCAAAAGTTAGATTGGGGGCATTCCAAGGAAAGAGCAAAAAAGGTTGCCTCTATCCGCGAAATACGCAGGGCAACCAAGGAAATGATTGAAAAAAACCTTGAAGCAAAGTATCAACTCGCTTATCTTCTACAATTGTTTCCCGCCCTTGAAGATGTTGTAGAAACAGACTTTAAACAGCTTCCTATCGTTCAGTTCAAAGATTTATCCGAGTACGACAAAACAAGAGATTGGCTTTCAAAAGAAGAGTATCAAAGTTTGGATAGTGTTGAGAGAAATCAACTTGCACTCGATAGATACAAAAAATCTCACAACAAGACCAAATGGCAAATTGG
The DNA here is from genome assembly GCA_045658315.1 of Eubacteriales bacterium. GTDB lineage: Bacteria > Bacillota > Clostridia > Oscillospirales > CAG-272 > RGIG1995. Next base: position 4,978 of record JAZOUV010000081.1, on the reverse strand, counting down.
GAGAGATTATGAGCTATACGTAGGCTATAAATACAGGCAAAAAGGATATGTTGTTGATTTTTTTGGCTCATATATGGGATTAGAAGATTTAGGCAGAGATTTGATAGCAAAAAAAGGAAACACCATTTTAATAATTCAGTGTAAATATTGGAATCAAGAAAAAAACATTCACGAAAAACATATCACTCAACTTTATGGCACAATGATTTGTTATTGTTTGGAAAACAATCTTCCAAAAGAAACCGTAAACGGAGTGCTTGTAACAAATATACAACTATCTGACCAAGCAAAAAAAATGGCAGATTATTTAAAAATACAGTATAAAGAAAAATTTGAAAAAGCAGATTATCCTTGCATTAAATGCAACATAGGTCGTGATGAATTTGGAGAAACAAAAATATATCATTTGCCATTTGACCAACAGTATGATTCCACAAAAATCAACGCTCCCGGAGAGTTCTTCGCTATGACCGTAAAAGAGGCTGAAGATGCAGGGTTTAGACGTGCTTTCAAATGGTTCAAAAACACTTAGTCAAAAAAACTACAGTCAGGAGGAATAAATGTGTATCGCAACTACATAGAAGAATTAAATATAAGACCCGAAGATATTCTTGTGTATCTGCGTAAATCGAGAGCTGATGACCCTTTACTAACTGTAGAAGAAGTACTCGCAAGACATGAGAGTATACTTGACGAATGGGCAGAAAAAAACATCGGCTCAAAAGTCCCCGAAGAAAATAAGTATAGAGAAATAGTATCGGGTGAAACTATTGCGGACCGCCCCGAAATTCAAATGGTTTTAAAACAAATTGAATCTCCGAGAATCAAAGCTGTTCTCATCGTTGAAGTGCAGAGATTATCAAGGGGGGATTTAGAGGACTGCGGAAAATTAATCAAACTACTTCGCTACACAAACACTCTTGTCATCACTCCTCACAAGATATATGACCTTACGGATGAATATGATAGGGATATGTTCGAGAGAGAACTTAAGAGAGGTAACGAGTTCCTTGAATACACAAAAAAGATAATGAACAGGGGAAGGTTGCGTTCAGTAAGCGAGGGAAATTATGTAGGTTCTATTGCTCCTTATGGCTACAACAAGGTATGGATAATAGAAGGAAGAAGAAAATGTCCCACCCTTGCCATTAACAAGGAACAAGCTCCTGTTGTACAAATGATTTTTGATATGTATGTCAATCAAGGCATCGGAATATACAATATATGTAACCATCTTGACGAAATGGGAATAACACCACCTAATGCCACTTACTGGTCTCCACACAGTATAAGGGAAATGTTAAGGAATATTCATTACATAGGAAAAGTTAAATGGAATTGGAGAAAAACCGTAACAGTGGTCGAGGACAGCAAAATCGTAAAAACAAGACCTAAAAACAAAATCGGAGATTTCTTAATTTTTGACGGTAAGCATGAGGCCATAATTACTGAAGACCTATTTAATGCAGCTCAGGAAAAAATAGGCAAAAACCATAAGACGAAATCCGGCACAAAAATAAAAAATGCATTTGCAAGTCTACTTTACTGTCAATGTGGAAAAGCTATGACACTGCGGACATATAAAACAAAAGACGGCTCTGAAAGGTGCGAACCAAGACTGCTCTGTAATAATCAAGTCCATTGCCATACAGGCTCTTGTACATACAGCGAGATGTTACATCTTGTTTCAAACATCTTAAATCAAAGCATTCATGACTTCGAGATTAAATTAAAAGACACTCCAGAGAACTCAATAAAACTTCACGAAACCATTTTAAAAAATCTTGAAAAGAAAATGAAAGACCTTGAGGCAAAGGAATTATCTCAATGGGAAGCACAAGCAAATCCTGACCCTTCTCAAAGAATGCCTTCCGATATATTTAAGAAATTAAACGAAAAGATTCTCAAAGAAAAAGAAGAAGTCAAGGAGGCTATAATTAATGCACGCAAATCTATACGTAATCCCGCTGAAGACAAGGAAAAGCTTCACAGATTCCAAGACGCCTTAGATGCTCTGCTCGATTCCAATATAGAAACAGATAAGAAAAACCAACTTTTAAAGTCTTGCATAGAAAGAATTGAATATAAAAGAAAAAGTCCATATAGACAAACAAAAAACTCCAAACCGAATATGGTCAGCGGTTGGGATAGTTCAAAAATAGAGTTAGATGTAAAACTGAAAGTGTAATTTTTTTGTTTACGTATATCATTGATGAGCCGATGAATTAGCTCACATGGAGATAATTGCTGCAATTGTTCATCAGCTTACAAGAGACCTTAGCATTGACGAAATCAAGAAAGCAGGTTTTGATGCCTACTTTGTTGACCACACGACGGGCATATATCCCGTATCGGCTGCCGGTGTTCCCTTCACCGCAGCATATTTTGAAGTTAAAGGCGACGTTTTTGCAGACTTGAACGAAGACCTCGCTGCAGAACAGAAAGCAAGAGTAACTTATGATAACATTCTCCGTCTGTCCGACGACCCCGATGTTTGCGATGTTATCAAGTTCCTCAGGGCAAGAGAAATAGTCCATTATCAGAGATTCGGTGATGCATTACGCATATCTCAGGATAAAGCCTGCGACAAGAAAAACTTCTATATGTATAATCCTGCATTCGACAAAGCAGGTCTCGACTGTTGCAAGGAAATTAAAAACAACGACTGTAATTGCAGATAAGCACAAAACCATACACTGTAAATGAGGGGTTTCCCCTCTTGCAAAAAAGGGGACTTTTTACAAAAAAGGTCCCTTTTAAAACACCCCAAAAACTTTAAACGCAAAAACCGTATTTTATGTTGACATAAGGGGAAATTGGGATATAATATTATATATGCAGAAAAAACAGTAAAGGAGACGAAGTTTCGATTATTGCAAAAACACGGAACTTAAACAGAAAAATGAGCGAGAATTGCACACACGATTGTTCTACCTGCTCTGAAAACTGTTCGTCAAGAGACCCCAAATCATTTCTTGAAGCCTTAAACGAACACAGCAGCGTAAAAAAAGTATACGGCATCGTCAGCGGCAAGGGCGGTGTTGGAAAATCTCTCGTAACATCTATGTTAGCCTCGGCTATGAACAAGAAGGGTAACAAGGTTGCCATTCTTGATGCTGACCTAACAGGTCCTTCTATCCCCAAAGCTTTTGGTATACACGAGAAAGCATTTGCCGATGAAAGAGGTATCATACCCGCAAAATCGAAGAACGGCGTTGACGTTATGTCAATCAATCTGTTACTCAACAGCGAGACAGACCCTGTCGTATGGAGAGGTCCTGTAATCGCGGGAACAGTTAAGCAGTTTTGGACAGATGTAATCTGGGATGACGTAGATTATATGTTCATCGACATGCCTCCCGGCACAGGTGACGTTCCTTTGACGGTATTTCAGTCCATCCCCGTTGACGGAATCATCATTGTCACATCTCCGCAGGAGCTTGTTTCAATGATTGTTGAAAAGGCTGTAAAAATGGCAAATATGATGAATATTCCCATTTACGGCATCGTTGAAAATATGTCTTACTTTATGTGCCCCGACTGTGGCAAAAAGCACTCGATTTACGGTGAAAGCCATATTGAAGAGGTTGCAAAAAGATTTGATATCAGCCGTATCGCAAAATTGCCTATCGATAGCGAAATTGCAAATAAATGCGACAAAGGCGATATCGAAAGCTACGACGTATCCGTCTTCAACGACTTCACAAACGAATTATAAACCACATAACAAAAAAATACGATTTGGTTATGCTGTATTAGAAATAATAAAGCATAATCAAATCGCTTTTTATTTATTTACATCAATACCGATAAGCTTTGCAGCAGTTCTTTCAAAGATGTCATCCGCCACATCTTGACTGTAGTAATTTTTCACTTTATTGTAGGATTTTTCCATGAAACATTTTCTCATTCCTAAATTGTGCATATCACTTGCCACCAAAATGCTTTTTTCATCGTGATACAATTTCAGAAGAAATTTAAACCAATTATTCTTTATAATAGTTTTTGCATTCATCTGACACACAACATTAACCGAATCAAGCTCCGACAAAAGTTCTTGAATATAAGGATACCTTTCTATATGTGCAATTACGGGAACGATTCCCTTTAATGTAATCGAATAGAGCCATTCTGCATAATCGGGGTTATATGTTTGGGTAGAAAGTTCAACAAGCAAAAGGGGCGTACCGGTTAAACAAAGTCTCTCCAGTCCACTGTATTCAGAAATATCATTGTCAATAAATATTTCCGCACCGTAAAGCAATTTCGGCACAGAAATATCATTCTCCGCCAAAGCCTTTTCCAACTCAAAAACAGCGTCCTGTCTTTTTTTCAAAAAAGAATCAATGCTTTTTTCGCCGTGCAATACAATGTGGGACGTACCTGCACAAACAGTTACTCCCTGATTATATGCATCACAAAGCATTTTGACACTTTCATTAACGCTGGCGGCACCGTCATCCATTCCAGGCAAAAAATGTGCGTGAATATCAATCATTTTTTACGTTTAGGAACAGTCTCTTCTTTGTAACGGTAAGCGTGTTTGTAACCCCTATAACTTTTGTATTTTTTACTTCCACTACCCTTTTCGTCAATTAAAACAGTACCAATAACATTGGCATCAATTTTCTTTAGTCTATCCATTGCATCATCAACCATATCGTAGGTTGTATATCCCTTTTTGATAAGGAGTATAACTCCGTCGCTATATTTGATAACACTTGTAGAATCGGTAACAACATTTATCGGAGGAGTATCTATGATAATATAATCATAAACTTTTTTTAACACAGTCATAATTTTTGCAAACTCTTTTGTTTGAAGAAGCTCAGCAGGATTAGGTGGTGTATCGCCCGAGGTAAGAACATCAAAATTTTCCCTAACATTAAGCTTCAAAGCTTTGTCAAGCTCAGCAAATCCACATAAAACATTAGACAAACCGTCTTTTTTATCTAATTTCAGATACCTGTGCACTTGA